>JAHKAT010000104.1 GCA_018825925.1 Bacteroidota bacterium
ATTGGGATCTAAGGAAGCTCAATTGTTTAAGGAAAAAACCGGAAGACCTTTAAATCTCAAAAAAGAATTTTCACCAAAGGCCATGTACAGTCGCGAACCAGTTTCTATGTCAATAGCGTAGCCAGGAAACCATCCCATTCCAGTTCCAGTATTGTCTGATTGTCCGTTTTTACCAACACTTGCCGATTTCCGAAGTTCACCAGGCTTGGCGCTGTTTTGGTTTAAATTAGGATCTCTGCCTAGTTCAATTACCGGACAGCGGGTCCATTTGGATTGATCGCTGGTAATAATAATGTCTACACTTGGCAAAAAGCTTAAAGCGGCTCCTGATCTAATTGTACCAGGATCTGATTCTATTCCATTGGGATATAAATTACTGGCTTTTAAATAGGCAATTGGCATAAAATCACATTGATAACCTACCAAACGATGAGGTGCAAAACCGCCGTTCAACACACGTGTCCATTGTTGTGCAATATCTCCATTTTCAACAGGATAACAGGCTTCGTTTCGATAGGTGAGGGCAGGATTGTAATCGGGTGGAGGGGTTAAGGAACTGGCTCCAGAGCGTATCCAATTGGTCGGGAAAAAATTGTTTTGGTCTTGTATGAACTGTAACCAACTTTTAGAAGAATCAGCAAATTGAATAGATGATGAAAGATATCTTGCCGATAAATCGGTGGGAGTGTTCATGGTGCCGCCAACAATATCTTTTATTTGAAAAATAGAAATCGATACGCCCCATTTGGGAATGAGTTGTTCTTGATCAAAAGAGATGGTAGACTCTGATTGCATAGAATCCATAATAGTTCCATTTTCTTTGTCGTATCTATAAATAGTCCAATGTGCTGTGTCGGCACTATTTTTTACTGAATTGGTTGCGAAATCTCGGAATTTACATTCGTAATAGCCAGGCTGAACATTCAAAGGGTCAATTACTTTTAAGCCTATAGGCCCTTTGTTTTGCTGGTAAGTAGGTTGCTCCATGAAACCATTTCGCATAATTTGTTGGTGACTGGCCGAGTTTAAATCAAGCTCTCGTCCACCATTTCCGTGTCCGTCAATTCGTCTGATTTCCGGACTTGCTCCATATTCAATATATGAAAAAGTTCCGCCGGCTTCGGGCATTGGATTGTGCGGAATGGCTTCAATTACTTTAATATCGCCGTTCGCAGCCTTTCTACTCTGTAAATAGGGTTTTTGTTGACCGTCTAAGGCGTCGGGATCGCTTGGGTTGTAATTTTTGAAATTGTTGTAAGCATACGCCACCGCCATAAAATAGTATCGCTTAAAATTGACTAAGGTCCTATTTCCTTGTGCAAATTGGTCTTCTTTGATTTGAAAACTATGACGAATTCCTTTGTCTGAGCCATTGACTTTTTCTACAGGTCGACTGGCTTGTAGAGATTCATCGAATTCAAAATTAATCAAACGCTTAATCCCATCTGTGATATCACATTGAGCAACCAATCGTGCTAAATTCGGATTCGTTAAATCGGAGGGAGAAACGGCATTGCTCTCCAATTGAAAAATCTGATATCCCTGGAATCGATACGCTTTGTCGGCATTTGGGTTGGTGGAAACGATGAAGGGGTCAATTTCTACGTATTGTTCTTTGTAGTTGTTTGAATTTGGACCGTTGAACAAGGTCAAAATCAGCTCGTTTTCTAATTCCTGAATTCTTAATTCTGGTGCGTGCGGCGCATCGATGATTTTAAAACAATTTTCAAAAAGCGACTGTGCCTTGTCGTCGGCTCTTCTTAAACTTTCAACACTGGCAAAAGGGTCTCCAGAACTAGCTCTTGCATACACCACGCCTACCGTAATATTGTTAACTGCACCAGGCTTTAATACAAACGGTCCTGCCGATTGAACGAAGCGACGGTCATTGGGTGGGTTTCCTGCCGTTTGTTCTGTCCAAGGAGCTTGTGGAGCGCCGCCAGTTCCCCAACCCAATGGATCGGTATCTCCTGGAAACATGAATTGACAGGGCACTTGTTGATTGGCACCTGCATCTGAAAAATGTCCGCTTCCTCCGTAGAAAAATGGTGAACCATCTTTCCAATAGCCTCTCAGATAATTGTAATAATCGGAAGCTCCAATGGGATCAGTCTGACTTGGATCGGCACCATTCGTTGTGTTTGAATAATACAGAAAACGACGCATACCAAAACGTTCGTTGTCGATAATTCCATCCCCATATCCAATTCCGTTGAGGGCTTCGTTTTCACCAATGCCATAACCATTGTCCAAACCATCGTTGTCTTGAAAAGGTCCTTCAAAAAAATCGACCCCTACAGCCGGAGGATTTTCACCGTAACCCAGAAAACCGGTGTTGTCTAAATCCACATTGTTTCCATTGTAGTAGTAGGCTAAACCTCTATTTACGTCGCACCCGACATAATCATCGAAGGGATTCCCAAGTGCACCATCGGTGAAAAAACCAAAATAGGTGTTGAATAAAGTAAGTGTTCCTCTATTGATTATTTCGTAATTGTAAAAGGACATATTGTTGATTTCATCGTTGCTGGCAAAACAAAAAGTTTGACCTCTAATCTCCATGCCTATAGGATCGGCGTTGGTTTCTGTGTGTATGTTTCCTTTATCGTTCATCACCCACCAAAAGTTTAAATCTCCATATAGCAGAACTTTACGGTCATTGTTGCAATCGCGTGTTTTGTAGATGTCGTGATAAGGATAATCACCATCCAAATAATTATATAAGCCATCTTCATTTTGGTCAAAAAATGGAGCGAGATAAAAATCTTGTCCCTGCGATAAGTCGCCATGGGCTGGCCATTCCTTAATTATTTCTGGGATTTTAAAATCTGGAAAAAGATCGCTTTGGGTGCTGGTTCCATTTTTTTCATCCTCTTTTCCCGCGGCAAACCAAGCGGCAAAATTTCTTATATCGTCTTGCGAGGTTATAAAGTGACGGTCATATTTATTGCAGTTATCAGAGTTGGTTTCGGCATTTCCTTGACTCAGCGGACCGGTCCAATAATCTTGACCATTGCGATACCGAAGAGCGGCGAGTTTTAATTGATTGTTGGCATCAGTTCCTCCCAGCCAAAGCGCTGCAGTAAACAAGGCCATGATACCAGAATTTTTTGGAACCTCGTATTGAGAAAAGTTCTTTGTTGGAACCTGCCACATATTTCCAGCGGTATGAGCGAGGTATCTCACATTGTTTAACTCCATTAATGTCGAAGTAGTTGGCGGGACACATCCGGCAGCTTTAGGATTTGTTTTCTTCTGCATTCCCGATTTTTCGCCCACAAGTGGTTGGGCAAATAAATTGAAACTCATTAAAAGAACAAGAAATAGGTAGCCATTTTTCATGTCGAATATTTTTTAGTACGTATTGATGTCGATAAAGATCAATCCCAATACGACCAAGTTAAAAAAGTAAATAGGTTTAAAAAGAAAAAAGGAGGTTGTTATTTGTTGATTTTATACACGTCTAACTTCAAAGTTGGCGCACAAACAATTCGATTAACTTCTGTAAATCTTCAAATTCTGCAAAACTTAGTTTCTCGAATTGGTCGTCAATATCGTGGTAATTTTTATTCGGCCCCATGGTGTACATAAACATCGATTTAACGCCCCTTTCAGTAAAAAAATAATGGTCCGAATTTGCTGCTTTGCCTCTTGCATTCACTGTTGTCAACAACTGATTTTCTTTGTTTATTTCGACCAATTCATCGAATTCTTGTTTAAAAACGGATCCATTGACTAGGGTAACACCTTCTTCACCGCTTCCCATTATATCTAAGTTGAGTAAAAATTTAATCTTTTTTAGGGGAACTGTTGGATGGTCGGTATAATATCTTGAGCCTAATAAGCCAACCTCTTCGCCGGAAAAAGCAATGAATACGACATTGTATTTACTGCGTTTTTTAAGGAAGCGATCGGCCAAACCAAAGAGAATTGCGGTTCCGCTAGCATTGTCATTGGCACCGGGAAAATAAGTCGCTTCACCCATTCTACCTAAGTGATCATAATGGGCTGTTAAAAAAACATACTTACGGCAAAACCATCTTTTGGAAGGAATGTATCCAATTACATTTTGAGAGCTATAATTTTCAATAAATTTATTCTCAATATCCAAACTGATTACTTTTCCTTGCGAGTATAAATTTTCGCGCAAATAAACATGGGGAAAGGTGTTTGTTTTTTGACTTATCGACCAAGTAAATTTATCAGAATACAATTCGATAATAGGGAAATAATTGTTTAGTTCTTCAATTAACTGGTTCAGCAACATGAGCGTGTCCTTCGTTATCCCTTTGGAATTTACGAGAATACCGACATTGTTTTGTTCATTTTCATGCAATCGATCCAGCAGTTTGTTCAAGGCTTCAGGAGTTTCTAAAGTTCCGCGATCCAAGGTTTCTAATTTCAATTGACCTTTAAAACTTCCGCTGGATGGAGAAACAATAAAATCGCGACCAGGAGTGAGGTTTTGCTGACCTACCATCACAGACATCGCTTTGGGGAAAGAATTGACCGGGAAAGAATAGTGTTGAAAATAGCTTTTGCTTTTTAAGGGCTTTACTCCGTATTCTGCAAATTGTGCAGCGATTAATTGCGCCGCCAAACTATCACCTTTCGAGACATAACCTCTGCCGTGAAATTCTTCAGAACAAAGGGCTTTAGCGATTTCTTTAGGCTCTAATTTTTGAGCGTAAAAAGAGTTGACAACTAGCAAGCACGCAGCGAAAATGAAAAGTGGTTTAAACATATTTTCTGTGTAGATGAACTATGAATTCTTGCACTGTTTCCGAATCTTGAATCCAATTTTCTCTGGTGGCCACATGTTCCACTAAGGCTAAACTTTCCTCCCAAGTGGATTTTGAGTCTAGGTTTTTGATGAGATCAGAAAAATGATCAGCATCGCCATCAAATAATTCATTAATGTAAAGCAAACGTTCATTCATACCAAACGAGCCACTCAAGGAACTGAGTTGGGATCTAAAACTAGACTCATTTGAACGAATAATGTTATTGATAATGGAGTTCCAATTTCCAGTCTCTACGAAATTTTCAACTTCTTCCTCAACGGTTTCTTTAATTTCCTCGGGTAATTCAGGTTCTTGATCCGATTCTAAATTTGGGCTTTCCAATTCAACCTCGGTCATAACTTCTTCTTCTTCTTCCACTTCAGGCTCCATCTCAACTACTTCTTCCTCCTTCAACATATCAAAAGCGAAAGTAGGTTCACTAGCTGGCGCAGGTTCTTCTTCTTTTTCAAATATTCCAAAATCGATGGGTTCTTCTTGAATTGGTTCATTTGCTTCAACCTCGTCAATTTGAGTCTCTATATTTTTGGCAGTTTCTACTTTTTGGTCAAATACTTTTTGTTCAAAAGCTTTATAACGGAGTATTACAGCTCTTTCGTGCAACTCTCTTGAAAGTTCCACCATTGATTCTAATTCAACAATGCTCCATTGACCTTGGTCTAATTTGGCATAGGTGTTCTGTAATTTGTTTAGAAGATCTTTTGTGTTCGACATTTTATACGCTTAAATCAAAATTCATATTTTTCAAGTTATTACCTTTACCAAGTAGGTGAAAAACGTGACCTTAAAGTTACTTTTATTCTATCGTACATGACGGCTAAAGAGTCAAAATTCTTAGCTTCACAATGTTGAAAAGCACAATTTATGTTTTTAGAGCAGTTTCCAGGTCGACAAAAATCCAACGGATGGTTAGAAGTTATCTCAGGCTCCATGTTTTCTGGAAAAACCGAAGAATTAATCCGTCGCTTGAAAAGAGCAGAATTTGCCAAACAGAGTATTTTGCTTTTTAAACCTAAGGTGGATAACCGTTATAGCGAGGAGAATGTCGTGAGCCATCTGGGAACATCGGTCCAAGCCATCGCTGTAGAAAACAGTTCCGAAGTTTTAAAAAGATGGAAGGGAGAAACGGTTGTCGCTATCGATGAAGCACAATTTTTTGATAAAAATCTTCCGAAAGTCTGCGAACAATTGGCCAATGAAGGTGCTCGTGTAATCGCTGCGGGTTTAGATATGGATTTCAAAGGAAAACCATTTGGTCCGATGCCTGATTTAATGGCATTGGCTGAGTACATCACGAAAGTGCATGCAATATGCCTAAGGTGCGGAGGTTTGGCTCATTTTTCACACCGCACCTCCGAACAAGTCGATTTGGTGGTTTTAGGTGAATTACAAAACTACGAGCCACTCTGCAGAGGATGTTTCCAGCAAACTAAAAACCAAACTACATGAGATTAAATTATATCGTTGGTGAAATTGCTCTTGTAATGGCCGCGAAAACATGGGGTGACTCCACCAAAATGATTGAAAATGTGGTTTACGATTCGCGTAAAATTGTCGCCGGTGATCATTGCTTATTTCTTTGTTTACGGACTGAAAATCAGGATGGACACCAATATATAGCGGATGCATATAAAAAGGGAGTTCGCGTTTTTCTCGTGGATAAAATGCACAACATAAAGAATTACGATGCTTTAGAAAACCTAACTTTCATTGTTTGTGATAACACGCTAGAAGCGATGCAATTACTGGCTTCCTTTCATCGAAATCGATTTGATATTCCCGTTATAGCAATCACTGGTTCTGCAGGAAAAACAATAGTCAAAGAATGGTTGTCGCAGTATTTGGGGGTTAAGTTTAAAGTCACAAAAAGTCCCAAAAGCTTTAATTCACAGCTTGGAGTTGCCATTTCATTAATGGAAATTGATAACGAAACAGAAGTGGCAATCATAGAAGCAGGGATTTCACTGCCGGGTGAAATGCGGAGTTTGAAAAACATGATTCATCCAACACACGGGGTTTTTACTTCTATTGGCGAAAATCATCTTTCAAATTTCAAAAGTGCTGATGAACTATTGGCCGAAAAATGTGTTTTGTTTGAAGGAGTTACGAAAGTTTATTTAAATGAACAGTTTAAAGATTTGACATTGCCTTTTTCTGGTCTTTTTGGAGATTTAATTCATTCCGATATTCCAAAGGGTTTTACTTTAATTGATCGCACTAATGTGTCTCTCTGTGAAAGGGTTGCATTGGATTTTGGTTTGAGTGAAAAGGAGAATAAAGTAACACGGTCAGAATTGCGACACATTCACCTGCGCTTAGAAACTTTAGACGGCATTAACGATACTAAATTAATTTTAGATGCCTATAATCGAACCATTGACGGACTAGATCAGGCACTTGGGTATCAGGCCACCATAGCACAAGATAAATGTAGAATTTTGATTGTTCATAATTCTGATATTCAGAAGATAAATAAAGATGATTTAAAGCTTTTGTTGAGTAGGTATAATTTGGAAAAGCAAGAAGAATTGCGTTTGAATTTTTCAGTTTATTCCAATCTCAAGATAGACTCTTTGCCAAAGGCAGATCAATTGATATTGTTAAAGGGGAATCATCCCGAAACCTTAAGTTTGGGGAATCAATGGAAAAAGCGCAAGCACCAGACCTTTGTTGAGATTTCCCTGGATGCCTTGGCTTATAATTTAAAACAATGGAGGTCCCATTTAAAACCGGATTGTAAGATTTTAGCGATGGTGAAAGCCTCGTCCTATGGGACGGAAATAGGTGAATTGGGAAAGTTCCTCGAACAACAGAAGGTTTCATCCATTGGGGTTGCTTATGCCGATGAAGGTGTTTTGTTGAGAAAACAAGGCGTTCGTTTGCCTGTTTTGGTAATGAATAGTGATCGTTACAGTTGGGAAGACTGTTTGGCATTTGATTTAGAGCCTTCCATTTTTAGTTTAGATCATTTCAAAGATTTTCTAAGTTTTGTAGAGGAGAAAGAGGTGATAGGAGTTCGCATTCATTTGAAATTCGATACAGGAATGCATCGTTTGGGCTTTTTAGAAAAAGATTTGCCTGAATTAATCAGCTTGCTTCAGACCTCAAAAAACATACTCATTTCGTCTGTTTTTTCTCACTTGGCAGATGCAGGCAACCCAGATGCTCAATTTACTTTGGAGCAGTTGGCCATTTTTGATCGAATGACGAGCGGTTTAACCAATCAATTGGCCTACCCAATTCATCGACACATTTTAAATAGTGATGGCGCTTCTTTGGGTCATGTACCTAGTTACGATATGATTCGCTTAGGCATAGGACTTTATGGTATTTCGTCACACCCAAGCATGGTCAAGAAATTACAAGCTGTTTTGCAGTGGAAAAGCGTGGTGAGTCAAGTGAAAACCTTAGAGATTGGTGAAACAGTAGGGTACGGAAGAACATTTATCGCTGAAAAACCAATGAATATTGCGATAATTCCTGTCGGTTATGCGGACGGGTTCAAACGATCATTGAGTCAAGGAAAGGGCGGTGTTTGGATTCATAATGAATACTGTCCAGTTGTTGGAAATGTTTGTATGGATATGATTATAGTGGCAGTGAGCCCCAAAGTATCAGCAGGAGATGTAGTTGAAATAATTGGCGAGAACCAAACTGTTCAAGTCCTCGCCAATTGTGCTAATACGATTCCGTACGAAATTATGACCGGATTATCGACCCGAATGCCTCGTGTTTTTGTTCAGCACGAAGACTAAAATCCAATTTTTGATTTGAATTTTTCGGGATAAATAATCTTGGTTTCATTAATGGCTATTTTTTTAGACACACCGTAAACTGACCCTTTTACTTTTCCTTTGAGTCGCAAATTAATTTGTGGTTTATTCATCCATTGCATCAGTCGAAGTAAAACAAAACTTTCTCCTTTTAAGGTAATGGGAACAGAATAGGTATTTGATGATTTTCGCAAAAGTTTAACGTTTTCATCCAGATTTACGGTTCCGGCATAAACTTCATCGATGTACACATCAAGCACAGATGGTTTGACTTTTATCCCAAAAAAATTAGGGTTTTCTATCTCAGCATCAATTTGAATTTTAGCGACTGTTCCTTTCAGTTCGATCAATTCTAACTTTTTAATTTCTACCAATTCAGGCTCCTCAATCTCATTACAAGAGGTGAGCAAGAAAAGACTTAAAAAAGAAATGGCTATATATTTCATTACTTGGACATTTCAGTAAAGTGATGGTAGAAATAAGGAATGGTTTCTATGCCTTTATAATAATTGAATAATCCATAATGTTCGTTTGGAGAATGGATGGCGTCGCTGTCCAAACCAAAGCCCATTAAAACAGTTTTTAAACCTAATTCTTTCTCAAACATGGCGACAATTGGAATGCTTCCTCCGCTTCGAACAGGAATTGGTTTTTTTCCAAAAGCTTGCTCATAAGCCTTAGAAGCGGCTTTGTATCCAATAGAATCTATGGGTGTTACAGCTGGTTCGCCTCCATGATGTGGTGTTACTTTTACTCGTGTTCCTTTGGGCGCAATGGATTCAAAGTGGTTTTTAAAAAGTTCGGTTATTCTGTGTGGATCTTGATTTGGAACCAAACGCATTGAAATCTTGGCGTATGCCTTTGATGCAATCACCGTTTTTGCGCCTTCACCTGTGTAACCTCCCCAAATTCCGTTGACATCTAAAGTCGGACGGATAGAGCCGCGCTCCATGGTTGAGTAGGATTCTTCTCCGTAAACACTTTCAATGTCCAAGGCCTTACAATACGCCTCTATACTAAAGGGTGCTTTTGCCATTTCGGCTCTTTCTTCCTTCGTTAATTCTACCACGTCGTCATAGAAATTAGGAATGGTGATCTGATTCTTTTCATCGTGCAAGGAAGCGATCATTTTGTTTAAGATGTTTATCGGATTGGCCACGCAACCACCATATAATCCCGAGTGCAAATCGCGATTGGGTCCTGTTACTTCAACCTCCACATAACTCAATCCGCGCAAGCCTGTGGTGATAGAAGGCACGTCGTTGGCAAGCATTCCAGTGTCGGAAACCAAAATCACATCGGCACTTAATTTTTCTTTGTTGTTTTTAACAAAAAGGCCCAAATTCTCACTTCCAACTTCTTCTTCACCTTCAATCATAAATTTAACATTGCAAGGCAATTCATTGGAACTCATCATCGCTTCAAAGGCTTTTACATGCATAAACATTTGTCCCTTATCATCACAAGCGCCACGAGCAAAAATAGCTCCTTCTGGATGTATTTCTGTTTTTTTTATGATAGGTTCAAAAGGAGGATTGGTCCATAATTCGATAGGGTCTGCAGGCTGTACATCGTAATGTCCGTAAACCAATACGGTCGGTAATTTTGGGTCGATGAGTTTATGGGCATATACGATAGGATATCCAGCCGTTTCACAAATTTCTACGGCATCAGCACCAGCATTTTTCAATGATTGAGAAACTTGTTCTGCGGTTTTAACTACCTCTTTAGCATACGCTTTGTCAGCTGAAATTGAAGGGATTTTTAAAAGGTCAATTAATTCATTTACAAAGCGTTCTTTGTTTTCTGAAATATATAATTGGGTATTCTTCATCTTATTCTTTAATTTAGTTATCCAAATATGGGAATAATCTATCGGATAAAAAAGGTAGATTGCAACCTATACTTACCACCTTCCGTCAACCTAATAAAGATTTCTAGTCATGAAAATCATACTGCGGTGTTTTATTGTGATCATCTTATTGTTTTTTATAGAAACGATAAATGCTCAAATAAGCGCAGTAAACTCTCAGACGGCCAGTCAATTGGTGCAAAATGTACTCCTTGGAAATGGGGTAACCGCTACAAATGTTAAATTAAATGGCACCAGTGTAGGGGCGAATGTCTTGAATGCACAAATAGGTTATTTTGATAAAGCTACGTCCAACTTTCCAATCACAAAAGGGATTGTTATGACCAGTGGATTGGTATCGAACATACCAGGAACGGCAAATAGTTTTGCTTCGAGTGCAACAGGTTCTGGCTCTGATTTGGATTTAGTCAGTATTTCAGGTGTGAATATATTCGACCAAGTAGTCTTAGAATTTGATTTTGTGGCCACAGGCGATTCGATGCAGTTTAAATACATGTTTGCCTCTGAAGAATATCCCGAATTTGTGGGTGGTGGTGTAAACGATGCTTTTGGATTTTTTCTTTCTGGCCCCGGAATATTTGGTTCGTTTTTAAATGGAGCCGTTAATTTGGCTCATTTGCCAGGAGGTATTGTTCCTGTTTCTATTAATACTGTAAATCAAAACATAAACACCTCGTTTTATACTTCAAATGCCAATAACTTTTATGGTGTTACCACAAAGATGGATGGAATGACTGTCGTGATGGCTGCTCTTTCTGCTTTGCAATGTGGTGAAACGTATCACATTAAATTAGCCTTAGGTGATGGAGGGGATGCGGTTTATGATTCTGCGGTTTTTTTAGAAGCGGAGAGTTTTAAATCCAATGTGGTTAAAATAGAGGCTGAATCCAACTTGTCAAATAACTTTACGGATACATTAATGGCAGAAGGATGTGTTTCAACCAATCTTGTTTTTACTCGACCGACCATCTACAAAGATTCTCCTCAAAAGTTTTATTTAAATTATGGTGGAACTGCCGACCCTCAATTGGATTTTATAAACCTATTGGATACCATTTATTTTCCGTCGGGTGAAGACACTGTATCCTTTCTTGTAACACCAATGGATGATGGTTTGATCGAACCAATGGAATACCTCGACATCTTTGGTTATTCTGTAACCATTTGCGGAGATACAATTTATGATTCTATTCGTTTGTATATTGTTGATCATTATGATTTGACCTATACGCTACAAGA
>JAHKAT010000105.1 GCA_018825925.1 Bacteroidota bacterium
ATTCTTTAAAACCAATAATCTATTATTCAGCACAAGGATTTGTGGCTAAAATTAATAATGATACAGTTGGTGTAGTTTCAAGATACAACCTTCAGAATTTTGTAACGAGCCCGATTTCAAATTCCTATGAAGAATTGAGCCTGCAAAAATATTCAAGTCTATTTTATGTCACCCGGGAAATGATTGTAGAGCATTTGAATGTTGTGAAATACCCAAATCCCAATTATTTACCACCCATTGGGATTAGAAATTGGCCTGCACATGGGGATACAAATAAAGGACAAGCCCAAAATCTTGCTCCATTTATAGATGTCAATAGAAATGGAGTCTATGAACCAATGCTAGGGGATTACCCGAGAATCTATGGGGATTACTGTGTATTAAAATTATTTTCAAACCCTAAAGAAGCTCCAAATGGTTCAGATACTGATTGGTTCGTTTACACCTATCTTTTTAATTGCGATACGAATGAAATACTTTCAAATTCAGTATTTGTCACGACTCATATTGTTCCCAGGTGGAGTGGAGTAGATGAATTTTATTTTAATAGCTATAATGACTATGATCTAGGATATTATGCTGATGATTTCGTTGGTGTTGATGTTGATTTAAATATGACATACGCTTATAATGGTGATGATTTTGATGAATCGTGGGGTGTGAATTATGGTTATGGTTCTCGAATTCCAGCAGCGGGAAATATTATTTTGAAGGGAATAAAACAGAAAAATGATCAAGTGGACAATCCTTTTGGGCCGTTTGCCAACCAAAGTGTGAATGGTATTGGTTTTGGTGATGGTGAAATAGATAATGAATATTGGGGACTTACCAGCTCAAGATCTTACAACCAATTTAGCTCTTACCCATACACGGATTCCTATCTATTACAGGATTTTTACAATCAAACAAAGGGCTTCAATTCTGATGGCACACAAAACACCGTAAACGGAGTGCCTGTTGTTCAATCCTTTTTTGGCAATTCAGATCCTTTCTTCTATGCTTCACAAGGCGTAAATCATGGGAATAATCATTCTGAAGAAATTAATAATAATCCTCCCGGTGATCGTCGTTTATTGTCCTCTTCAGGTCCAGGTAATTATGCGGTTGGTGACACCATAGAAATCATTCAAGCTTGGTTGGTTTCCTTAGATACGAATGCTGGAAATGCCTATAGTTCAGTAACGAAACTGAAATCAGATGCGGCGAAATTGCGTCAGTATTTCTTGACAAATGATTTGGGTTGTGGGAAAAGCTTTGGATCTATTGAAGATGATTTGAGCGTTCAGGAAAAGGAACTTTTTGAGTTCAAAATGTATCCAAATCCGAGTAGAGGAGTATTCACTGTGTTTGTTCCAGATGCAAATTATAGCATAGAAATTTACTCCGTTTCAGGACAAAAAACAGACTTCACGCAAATTGGTCATCAAATACAAATTAATGACCCGAAAGGGGGGATTTATATCATCCAAGTTCAAAGCGAAAAAGGTATCGCATCGAAGAAAATGGTGGTGATGGATTAAGAAGATAATAAAAAAAGTAGTCTATCTTGCAGTATTCCTGTGAGATAGACTTTTCATTTTAATACCCCGACCCTGCAGCTCCAATCTTCTCAATCGGATGCCAAGTGGTTTTGTATTCTTGGAAATCGGTAATGAAATCTAAGCCTTGAGCTTTGGATTTTGTCCAATCGTGCTGATAGTTTCGAATGCGTTTAACATTTACTGAAGCTTTTTCTAGAATGTCGATGCAGTCTGCTTCTTTTCTATCCAAAGCCAATGCATTGATGTCCATGTGTGTAGCGAAAGTGTCCTTCAACTCGTCGAACTGTCCAGTTAGTATATTGATTACGCCGCCCGCAACGTCGGATGTACTAACAATCTCCGCAAAAGTCACGGCACAGGTCGCCATGGATTCAGATGCCAAAGCGACAAGGGTATTTCCTCCAGCGATCACAGGCAAAATCAAAGAAATCAAGCCTAAAAGTCCAGATTTTTCTTCAGCTACAATGCCAACCACACCCGTTGGTTCAGCTATTGTAAAGTTGAAATGAGAACTAGCAACTGGATTGACAGAGCTAACCAAAGCTTGGTATTTGTCGCACCATCCCGCATAATAAATGCAGCGATCAATGGCTTCTTCTACTTCTTTGCTAGCGGCTGGTTTTTTCACGCCCAACTGCATTAGTTCGGCAATCAATTGGTCTTTTCTGCCTTCCAGCATTTCGGCTATTCGGTAAAGAATTTGACTTCTGTTAAAGGCCGATTTCGCGCTCCAGGGTCCAAATGCTTTTCTGGCAGCAACAACGGCGTTTCTAAGGTCTTTTTTTG
>JAHKAT010000106.1 GCA_018825925.1 Bacteroidota bacterium
ATCTGCTTGAACTGATTTCCTCGATCTTCGTAATTTTCAAATAAATCAAAACTTGCACAGGCAGGAGAAAGCAATACAGTTTCCTCTTTTTTGGCAATTCTATATCCATAAGCCACTGCTTCCATTGCCGTTTTGGCTTCTACTATGGTTTCAACGATATCGCCAAAAGTGTCGATAATCTTCTGGTTGTTTTCGCCCAAACATATAATCGCTTTTACCTTGTCTCTTACCAAGTCGGTCAATTCTGAATAATCATTGCCTTTATCAACTCCACCAACGATCCAAACGGTTGGTTTGTCCATAGATTCTAAAGCAAACCAAGAGCTATTTACATTGGTTGCTTTGGAGTCATTGATGAACTCTATGCCATGTACTTTTGCAACGAATTCCATACGGTGCTCAACATTTACAAAATCCGAAAAACTTTCGCGAAGCGTGTCATTTCTGATTTCTAAAATTCGTGCTGCTATCCCTGATGCAAGCGAGTTTTGAGCGTTGTGTTTGCCTTTTAAGGCTAAATCGTGTATCGACATAATGAATGGTTTTTGGATTTGTATATGTATGTTTTCGTCAAGCAAGTAAGCATCGACGTTTATTGATTCTTTGATTGAAAATTTGGCTGTTTTACTGGTGAGATTTCGCTTTTCGATTTCTTTGGTAATGAGGGGGTCGTCGTGATTGTAAATCAACCAATCACTCGGACCTTGGTTTTGTGTGATTCTGAATTTTGCATTGACATATTTTTGCATGTCGTAATCGTAACGATCAAGATGGTCGGGAGTAATGTTTAAAATCAAAGCTATATCGGCTTTGAAATCGAACATTTCGTCCAATTGAAAAGAACTTAATTCAATAACATACCATTCGAAATCTTCCTCGGCTACTTGTTTGGCAAAACTGTATCCTATGTTCCCTGCTAATCCAACGGATATTCCGGCTTTCTTTAAAATATGATGGATAAGAAGTGTAGTGGTTGTTTTGCCATTGCTCCCGGTTACACAAATTGTTTTTGCCTTGCAATAAGGAGCAGCAAATTCTATTTCACTAACTATCTTTTTTCCTGTGTTTTGAAATTCAATCAACCAAGGTAAATTGGAAGGAATACCTGGAGATTTGATCAGTAAATCGGCCTTGGCTATTCTGTCAAAAGTGTGTTTCCCTTCTTCAAACTCAATTTCTCGTTGAATCAATTGTTGGCGATATTCCTCTTTGATTTCTCCTTTGTCGGACACAAAAACAGTAAACCCCTGCTTTTTCGCAAGAATCGCCGAGCCAACGCCGCTTTCGCCAGCGCCCAAAATGACAATATTTTTAGTCTCTTGGTGCATTAACGAAGTTTGAGCGTTACGATGGATACAACTGCTAATAAAACTGCGACAATCCAGAATCTAGCAACGATTTTGGGTTCTGGAATATTCTTTTTCTGAAAATGGTGATGTAGAGGTGCCATTAAGAATATTCGACGGCCCTCGCCAAATTTACGTTTCGTTACTTTGAAATAGGCCACCTGTAGAATTACACTAAGATTTTCAACCAAGAAAATTCCACAAAGCACTGGGATTAATAATTCTTTTCGAACCGAGATTGCAAAAACAGCAATTATACCGCCCAAAGCCAATGATCCGGTATCGCCCATAAAGACTTGTGCCGGGTAGGAATTATACCATAAAAACCCAACGCATGCGCCGACAAAAGCAGCAATAAAGATGACTAATTCTTCGGCGTAAGGAATGTACATTACATTTAAATAGTCGGCAAAATTGACATTGGAACTGATATAAGCGAAGACGGCCAGCGCTATACCAATTATTGCTGAAGTTCCTGTTGCCAAGCCATCTAGTCCATCGGTCATGTTGGCGCCATTACTAACAGCTATGACAATAAAAATCACAATAGGAATGAACAATAACCAACCGTAGCTTTTATTGGTGTCGCCAATTAACCAGTTGTAATTGAATTCATTTCCTTTTATAAATGGAATTGTGGTAGTCATGTCGCGCGTGCGAATCCATTTGGTGTTTGCTATATCAGCAGCGTTTTTATGCAGATGATCAACAACTTCCTCATTTTCAGTTAGAACTTGATTGGCGGGTACTCTTTTGTGAACTTGTACGTCTTCAGAGAAATATAGTATACTTCCTACAATTATTCCAACGCCTATCTGCCCGACAATTTTAAACTTACCGGCTAAACCTTTTTTGTTTTTTCTAAATACCTTAATGTAATCGTCCAAAAAGCCAATCAATCCCAGCCAAACTGTAGCCACTATCATGGTGATTACATAGATGTTGTGAAGCTTTGCCAATAATAGGGTAGGAATCAATATTGCTGCTAAAATCAATAAACCTCCCATGGTTGGAGTTCCTTGTTTTGCCATCTGGCCCTCTAAGCCAAGGTCGCGGATGCTTTCGCCGATTTGCTGCTTTTGAAGTAGACCGATGATCCGCTTTCCGAAGATAATGGAAATGATTAAAGAGAAAATCAATGCCATAGCGGCACGGAAGGAGATGTAATTGAAAAGCCCAGCGCCTGGAAAATCAAATTTATCGAGATAAGAAAATAAATAGTATAACATTAGTTCTTGATTTGTTTGAATAATTCATATGCCAAGGCGTAATCATCAAAGGGATGTTTTACGCCATTTATTTCTTGATATTTTTCATGTCCTTTGCCAGCAATCAGCAAGGCGGTGCCTGCTTTGGATAATTTTATTGCTGTTTTTATTGCCGATTTTCTATCTTCTATGGTTAGTGTTTTGGTGGCTTGTTCCGCACTTAATCCAGCCTCCATCTCTTCCAGAATTACCGATGGATTTTCTGTTCTAGGGTTGTCTGAAGTGAGAATCGTTTGATTGCTAAATTTGGCCGCAATTTGAGCCATTTCTGGTCTTTTTGTTTTGTCGCGATCTCCGCCACAGCCTATCACCGTAACGATTTCTTTTACATCGTGAAAACTCTTGATTGTCGAAAGAACGTTTTCCAAAGCGTCGGGAGTGTGGGCGTAATCAACGATACACGTTACCCCGGATTCGGTTTTGAATTGTTGGAATCTTCCGTCGACAGATTTTAACTGGCTGATTATTCGTAAAACCTCCATAGGTTCTTCGTCGAGTATTTGACTTACACCAAAAACTGCGGTAAGGTTATAGGCGTTGAAATTGCCAATCAATTGAGTCCATATTTCGGTGCCATTCATTTGAAGAACCAAGCCAGATAGAAGGTTTTCTAAAACTTTGGTTTTAAACTCAGCAGGTGATTTTAAGGCATAGGTATGAATCTTGGCTTTTGTGTTTTGAACCATCACTAAACCATTCTTATCATCGATGTTAACCAAGGCATGAGCCGTTTTAGGAAGATGGTCGAAAAAGAGTTTTTTCACATCTCGATATTCTGCAAACGTAGAATGGTAATCTAAATGATCATGCGTTATATTGGTGAATACGCCTATTGAAAATGTTAATCCAGCAATTCTTTTTTGATGTATAGCGTGTGAACTAACTTCCATAAAAACATGGGTACAGCCTTCCTCAACCATTTGAGCTAACAAGAACGACAAAGAGATTGGGTCTGGAGTTGTGTGGGTAGACGGTATTTCTTTTGAATTAATTTTATTTACAACCGTAGAAAGTAAGCCACATGAATGACCAAGTTGCATGAAAACATCTTGCAAAAGGGTAGTGGTTGTCGTTTTCCCGTTGGTGCCCGTTACGCCTATTAATTGCAGCGATTTACTTGGATTTCCGTAAAAATTTTCAGCACAAATGGCAAGTGCCAAATGTGAATCAGATACCTGTATTTGTGTCGCCTGAATTGAAGGGTTGATTTCTTCTACCACAAGTAAAGAACAGCCTTGTTCAACCACTTGCATTAAGTATTGATGTCCATCTGTTCGTGTCCCACGCAAGGCAAAAAAGATAGAATCCTTTTTCGCTTGTCGGGAGTCGGAGCAAAGATGATTGACAGAAAAATCACCCAATTGAATGTCATTGAGAACCTGAACAGAATTAAATACTATGTCTAGGGCTTTTTTCATTCTAATGTTAATTCGATTAAACCACCCTTGTAAACAAAAGATCCAGAAGGAATGGATTGAGATTTTACGACTCCATTTCCACGCACATGAGCAATCATTCCAACCGATTCAACTAAATAAACAGCGTCTCTTGCAGATAATCCATTCACATTAGGAACCAGGTTTTTAGGCGTGTTTCTGGTTTGGAACAAAATTTTATTTTGATCCGCTTTTGTATTGACCCAATCTGATTGAATAGCTCTTGAATAAGGGATCAATAAGGCGTCTAGTACTGTTTTTATATCCTCACGATTTCCGTTTATTGAAATAGGAAGATCTTTTACCAATTCATTGGTTTCGTTAATAGCGTCGTGATATTTAAGTTGTGAAGCGTAAACTTTATTGGCAATTGCGCTAAACACTGTTCCAGAAACGGATGCGCCGTAGATGTCTTTAGATGGAGCCGAAATAACGACAATACAAGAGTAAATGGGTTCGTCGGAAGGGAAATAGCCGACAAACGAAGCTTGGTATTTTTCTTCTCCCTTGTTTCCATATCTCAAATCAGAGTTAAGAATTCGGGCAGTTCCGGTTTTTCCCGCAATTTTGAATAGTGATGATTTTAAGTTGTATCCAGTTCCCTTTTCTACCACTCCTTCTAAACAAGATTTTAGGGTGGTTAATGTTTTTGGCGAACAAATACTCTCAATAAGAGTGACTGGTGGGAATCGTTTTACAATTTGTCCATTTCTTCTTATTTCACTTACAAATTGAGGTTTCACCAAGCGACCTCCATTGGCAACGGCATTGTAAAAGGCTAAGGTTTGCAAAGGTGTTTGCTGAAATTCGTAACCAATTGCCATCCAAGCTAGGGAAATTCCCGACCACATTTTTGACCCAGGAGCATAAAGTGTTGGTGTTGGTTCACCGTCTAATTCTATACCCAATGGATCTCCTAAACCAAAACTTCTCAAGCGACGAATAAAGTTTTCGGGCTCATTTCTATAGGCGTTGAAAATAACTCTTGAAATTACATTCGAAGAAACTTCAAAGGCATTTTGTATAGTAATTCTCCCGTAGCCTTCTTCTTTGGAGTCTTTCAATGTTGACTTGTAGAAAGTGTACTTCCCATAAGCTCCAACGGTGTCTTTAATGTTGATTTTTTTGTCCTCAAGAGCCGCCATTAAAGAGGCTAATTTAAAGGTAGAACCGGGCACCTCTTTTGTGCCTATAGCGTGATTGTATAATTCGTAATAGCGACCGTCATTTCCTTTTGATAGATTGGAAATTGCTTTTATATGTCCGGTTTTTACATCCATTACAATCGCGCAACCGCTTTTTGCACCTTGGTCTTCTAACTGTCGGTACAACTCAGCATGAGCAACTTCTTGTATGTCTTTATCAATAGTAGTTACTACATCTGCACCCTCAACGGCGTCTTTGACAATTTGTCCTGTTCGTTTCCAGCCCGTTGAGATTTTTTGTTCGATCTCTTCTCCTTCTTCGCCAGCTAGATAGGAGTTGTAAGCTCCTTCAATCCCTACTTTGAGTTCTTTCCCTTGGTTTTGATAGTAGCCCAAAGTACGTTTCATTAACTCGCCGTTGGGGATCTTGCGCACAATGATTTCCTCATTATCTACTAAACCACCTTTTAGACGGCCCAGTCTAAATATGGGGAATTCTCTCAGCTTCTTGCGCTCGTCGTTGCTTGCGTTTTTCTTTATTAATAAGTAACGGTTTTTATTGATTCTACCACGACGAATATAATTCTCGTATTCTCGAGCAGTCATACTTGGAAAGGTGCGCGACAAACTGCGACATAGATCTGAGATTTCAGCATCAAAAATTCGTTGTTTCACCACGGTTGGATCCATGTGAATATCGTAAAAGGAAACAGAGGTAACCAAAGGTGTGCGATGAGCATCTAAGATTTCTCCTCTTCGTGGAATTCTTTTAACCAATCGAGTTGGGATTTTATCCCCTTCTTCTCCTGAGAGCGACAGATTTTCTGAATCACCAGAAAACTGAAGAGATACCGTGTTGACAAAAACGGTCAACAAGAGTAAAACAAACCCGAAATAAATCAGGTAAGCACGCCAATAAATGTCTTTGCGTTCGTTTTTACTCATTGTCTTTACTTAATCGAATCACTTTTGTTGGATTCACAGTTTCTTTTAGTCCATGTGGCGCCAATTCTTCCACCAATTGTATCCTTCTTGTTTTTTCCTCGAGTAGGGCTTTTTTAGCGACAAAATCACCAAGAATTTCATTCAATTCTTTTTGGCTTGTGTCTACATTTTTCGTCAATTGTTTACCATAATATCCTTTCGCCACAAGAAGAAGGAGCATAAAAATCATGTAGAAAATGAATGATAGGTTGTTGAGAACAAATTCTTTGGTTAAAAATTCACCATTCACCAATGAGATTAGGAAATTCCCTTTTGAGCCGTTCTTTTTCGCCTTTTTTTTAGGCTGAACAACCGTTTCTGGAGCATCTCCTTTTTCTATGAATTCGTTGTCCATCATACTTTTTCGGCCACGCGTAATTTTGCGCTACGAGCGCGCGGATTTCTTTCTATTTCTTCTTCGTTTGGAATAATTGGGTGTCTTGTTATTTCATTCAATGGTTTTAAAACATTGCCATAAAAGTCTTTTTCTATATGTCCGTCTAAATGACCGCGTTTCATATAGTTTTTCACTAATCTATCTTCTAGGGAGTGGTAGGACATTACGACCAATCGTCCGCCAGGATTTAAAATTTCGCTGGTTTGAAGGAGCATTTGCTCAAGGGTTTCCATTTCATTGTTGACCTCGATACGTACAGCTTGAAAAATTTGCGCGAAATATTTGTGTTCTTTGAATTTAGGAGCCAAAGTTTCAACGGCTTTCATTAAATCGGCTGTGGTGTCGAGGGGTCTTACAGCTCTATGGTGTAAAATGGCCTGAGCTATTTTATGAGGCTTCGTCAGGTCGGCATATTTTTGAAAAACAGTAAGAAGTTGATTGTGTTCGTAGTTGTTCAGCACCTCTTTGGCCGATTTCGTTGCGCGTTGATTCATGCGCATATCTAGAATTGCTTCAGAGCGTATAGAGAATCCTCGAATTCCCTCGTCGAATTGGTGCGACGAAACGCCAAGATCAGCAAGAATTCCATCTACTTTTTTAACCCCAAGAAGGCGCAATTGATTTTGAACAAAAGCGAAATTACTGTCAATAAAATGGAAATTATCAGCTTGCCAAAGATTGTTTTTAGCATCCACGTCTTGATCGAAGCTGTAAAGCTTTCCTTTAGAGCTAAGCAAAGAATGTATCGCCTTAGAGTGACCGCCGCCACCAAAGGTTAGGTCGACATACACACCATCTGGCTGAATGTTTAATCCTTCCAAGCATTGTGGAAGCATTACTGGTATGTGATATGCGTTATTGTTCTGTGTCATCCAAGTTACCCATTACTTCGTTTGCCAAATCAGCAAACTCAGCCATGTTGCCCTCGATTAATTCGAAGTACTTGGATTTGTCCCAAATTTCAATGCGATCATTGTACGCAATAAGCATGATGTCTTTTTCTAAACCAACGCGATCCATTTGAACGGTAGGAATAAGAAGGCGACCTGCAGAATCTAAAGCAATCTGTTTTGCTCCTTGGTGGAACAAGCGATAGAACATTCGATTTTGCGGCTTAAAGAGATTTAGTTTTGAAAGCTTGCTACTCAATCGATCCCATTCATTCATAGGATAAAGAGTTAAACAATCCTCAAAACCTTTGTTGAGCATAAAATTTTCTTGGGCGTCTGGAGACAATTGCCTTCTCAAGTGAGAAGGAAACAGAAAGCGGCCCTTGGCATCAAGTTTCACTTCATATTCTCCGACTAGTCCAAACATAGCTTTTTATAATGGGTAAATTTAAGGTGTTTTTACCACTTCTTACCACCAAATATACAAATTGTTGATAAGTCGATACGTATGTTAATGTAAATGGTTTCAATTGCATATTTAAAATATTGGAAATGAATAGATTTTAAGTAGTGGTAAAAAGTGGAATGTTTAATTTATAGTGATAGATTATTGAGAAATCCAAAATCTTTAAAATTTGTTTTTTGTTCATAATTATTCGCGATTTGTTAAAAAATTTTGTATTTTAAACAAATGCAAT
>JAHKAT010000107.1 GCA_018825925.1 Bacteroidota bacterium
TTATTTGTTGATTTTCAAAGTCTGATAAGCCGTATTGTCAGCTCCTATCTTTTTGGAATCATTCAAATAGGTATAAGTGAATATGAAACAGATGTATCGCATTTTGACAAACTATTGGCTCCAAAAATATTCTCCGATTCTATTTTTATACCCACAATTGATGATTCAGAGCAAGCTTTTGCTCAACTGTCTACTATCTGCTCTATAATTATGGCAAGAAGTTTATCAATTGGGCTTACCTGCCGTGGGGCCATTTCCAAAGGGCAAACCTTTTTAGACCCGCAATTAAATATCATTTTAGGTAAGTCAGTAGTGCAAAGCCATGAACTTGCAAGTCAGATTCAGACCTTCGGGGTGGCCATAGACCCTGCCATCAAACCAAACCCAGATTATGTTACCAAACCTATTTTGGTTGATGTGAAAATAAAGAATCAACTTAAAAAGAAACGTTTACATTTTACCAAAGTAGGAGCATTTTTACCACATCATAGTTTCGACATCAACCGAACTTACCCCATTGAAAAGTACCTAGAACTACAAACAGAATATGCCAATCGCGATAAGGCAGAGCAAAAAATTATATCTCGATTCTCGTCTGGATTAAAAGTGCTCAAAGAGGTCCTAAAGTAAAAATCGCAAATGCGCATCATTTCGAACCAATCAAGACCTCCATCATCCCCAAATTTTCATTATTTTGGCTAACTGAAATAACAAAACGCTATAATACAAGTCAAACAATAACAAACACTCGCTAAAATAGGCTCTGCTGAAGATGAGCATTGCTACATAAGACATTTCAAGATTCAAATATCATTATAACCCTCATAACCCTTCATGGCAAAAAAAGACACAACCTCCTTCGAACAAAAACTTTTCAAAGCAGCCGACAAACTCCGCAAGAACATCGACGCTGCGGAATACAAACACGTGGTTCTCGGACTGGTATTCCTGAAGTACATCTCTGAGTCTTTCAATGAACTCTACAACAAATTGGAGGCAGATGAATACTCCGACCCGGAAGACCGTGACGAGTACATTGCCGAAAACATCTTCTTTGTGCCGAAAAATGCGCGTTGGAGTCATGTGCATGCCAATGCGAAAATGGCAACGGTGGGACAAACGATTGACGAGGCCATGGAGGCCATTGAAAAGGAAAACCCAGAGCTGAAAAACGTATTGCCGCAGGTGTATGGAAAAGCCAACCTGGACAAGACTTCTTTGGGAGAATTGATTGACCTCATTTCGAACACTGAACTGCAAGCCGAAAACGAAAACTCCAAAGACCTTTTTGGACGTGTGTACGAGTATTTCTTGGGCGAATTTGCCAATGCCGAAGGAAAAAAAGGCGGACAGTTCTACACCCCAAAATGCATTGTAAAGCTCATGGTGGAAATGATCGAACCTTACAAAGGACGGGTGTATGACCCTGCCAGTGGTTCGGGTGGAATGTTCGTGATGAGCGAACAATTTGTCTCCGAACACCAAGGAAACATCAAAGACATTACCGTGTACGGACAAGAGAGCAACCAAACCACATGGAAGCTCAGCAAGATGAACTTGGCCATTCGAAACATCAACTCCAAGTTTGTGGCTTGGAACACCGAAGGAACTTTCTTGAAAGATGCCCACCCTGATCTTAAAGCCGACTACATCTTGGCCAACCCGCCTTTTAACCAAAGCGATTGGGGCATTGACCTTTTACAAGAAGATGCCCGTTGGCAGCACGGCACGCCACCAAGCGGAAACGCCAACTACGGCTGGATGCAGCACATGCTCTACCACCTTTCTCAAAAAGGGGTAATGGCTACGGTACTTTCCAATGGTTCTTTGAGCTCCAATACCTCTGGCGAAGGAGAAATACGTAAAAACCTCATTGAAAACGACTTGGTAGAATGCATTGTAGCCTTGCCAAAGCAATTGTTTTACAACACAGGCATACCGGCTTGTATTTGGTTCTTGCGAAGAGAAAAAGCGAGCCACAGCAAAGAAATATTGTTCATTGACGCTTCCGAGTTGGGCTACATGAAAGACCGGGTTCACCGTGACTTTGCCGAGGAGGATATTGCACAAATTCGCGACACCTATTATGCCTGGAGAAAAGGCGGAGAGTACGAAGACGTGAAAGGTTTTTGCAGGGCAGCACCAACCGAAGAGGTGATCAAGCACAACTACGTGTTGACCCCTGGGCGTTATGTGGGCATTGTAGACGAAGAAGACGACGGCATTCCTTTTGGAGACAAAATGAAGGAACTCACAAGCACCCTCAAAGAACAAATGGAAAAGGAAAAAGCATTGAATGAGGAGATTGAAAAGCAGTTGGGATTAATTGGGTTAGGGTTATGAGTTTGAGTAAAAATATTCCCAATGGGTGGGCTGAAAAGCCTTTAGGTGATCTTATCTTGATATATAATCAAAAAAGAATTCCATTGAGTACTCAAGTGAGAAGTACAAGACAGGGGAATTATCCATACTATGGGGCATCCAACATAGTTGATTACATAGATGACTATATTTTTGACGGAGAATATTTATTGATTTCAGAAGATGGAGAGAATTTAAATACTAGAAACACACCAATTGCTTTTATTGCAAAAGGTAAATTTTGGGTCAATAATCATGCTCACATTGTTAAAGGCATCTCTGAACACTTAACGAAATATTTGGAACTTTACTTTTCCAAATTGGATATTTCAGCATTTATCACTGGTGCGGTCCAACCTAAATTGTCAAAAGGGAATTTGGTTAATATTCCAATCGTTTTGCCAGAATCGCCTGCTGAACAAAAAGCCATAGCCGCAGTACTCACCGCCTTTGACGACAAAATAGAACTCCTCCAAACGCAAAATGAAACCTTGGAAAAATTGGCGCAAACTGTTTTTACGGAGTGGTTCGGGAAATACCAAATTGGGGATGAATTGCCGGAGGGGTGGAGAGTCGAACAATTAGCAAAAATTTGTGAAGTCATTAATGGCCGAGCATATAAAAACTCGGAATTTAAAAGTTCTGGAACTCCTATTGTCCGCATTCAAAATGTAAGCGGCGGAAGAAATTATGTTTATTCAGATTTAGAATTACCTCCTGATAAATACATCGAAAATGGAGATCTTATTTTTGCGTGGTCAGCCACCTTTGGTGCGCATATTTGGCGAGGACTCAAAAGTATTTATCATTATCACATATGGAAATTAAAGTGTTTCAAACCAGAACATAAACATTATTTATTTTTTTACTTAAAAAGAATAACAGGAAATGTTACTAGCCAAGGTACAGGTTCTATATTCTCTCACATTACGAAATCTTTAATGGAATCTCAAGAAATAATTATGCCCACTGACAGAACAATTATGGAATTTAATGACCTAGCAGATTCTTTAGACAGAAAGGTTAATTCTAATATAATTCAAATCCAATCCCTCACCCTTACCCGAGACACCCTTCTTCCAAAATTGATGTCGGGGCAATTGCGGGTGAAAGAATTTGTTGCCAAGGAACCTGCTTAAAATGGAAGAGTCGACCTTTGTCCTATACCAAACGCCCAATGGGGATGTAAGCCTTGAAATCTTTCTTCAAGACGAGACCATTTGGCTGAGTCAAGAGAAAATGGCCTTGCTTTTTGGTGTGCAGCGCCCGGCCATCACCAAGCATTTGAAAAACATTTTTGAGAGTGGCGAGCTCAACGAAGAAGTGGTATGTTCCATTTTGGAACTAACCACTCAACATGGCGCCCTTGCTGAGAAAGAGCAACGTCAAAAAACGAAAATGTACAATTTAGATGCGATCATTTCGGTCGGGTATCGCGTCAACAGCACCAAGGCCACACAGTTTAGAATTTGGGCCACCCAAACCCTCAAAGAATACTTGATCAAGGGCTTTGTGATGGATGATCAACGCCTGAAACAAGGCAAAACTCTTTTCGGAAAAGACTATTTCAAGGAATTGTTGGAGCGCGTCCGCTCTATTCGGGCCAGCGAAAGAAGAATCTATCAGCAAATCACCGATATTTTTGCCGAGTGCAGCATCGATTACGACCCAAATGCGGAGGTCACCAAAAACTTTTATGCACATGTCCAAAATAAATTTCATTTTGCCATCACGGGAAAAACGGCGGCTGAAATCATCTACCACCAAGCAGACCACAACAAAAAAAACATGGGGCTACAAACCTGGAAAAACGCCCCCAATGGTCGGGTTTTAAAGTCAGACACCTCCATCGCAAAAAATTACCTTCAAGAAAAAGAAATCAAACAACTGGAACGAACTGTTTCAGGTTATTTTGACTACATCGAAGGATTGATAGAAAGAGAGAATACCTTTACCATGGAAGGCTTGGCCGAAAGTGTCAACAAATTTTTGGATTTTAACCAATACAAAGTCTTGAAAGGTTTGGGGAAAATCAGAAAAGAACAAGCAGAGCACAAAGCCAGCGAAGAGTACGACGTGTTCAACAAGACCCAAAAAATTATTTCCGATTTCGACAAGGAAATAAAAAAGTTAAAGGATGAATAAACTGAACGAAAACACCATCGAGGAAGCTTTTCTTGAGCAACTAACTGCGCAAGGATATGTTTATTACCATGGTTCAGATATTGAAGCAATCGGTACAAATCCGCAGCGCGAGAATTCGGCAACGGTAGTGTTGGAAAAGGAATTCATGGCCAGTTTGAAAAGACTCAATCCTTCTTTGCCAGAAAGTGCATTGAACGAGGCCTATCAGAAAGTGCTCAACTTGGGTACGGAGGACATCATGGAAAACAACGAACGTTTTCACAATTACCTGACCTCGGGAGTAACCGTAGAATTTCAAAAAGACGGAAAAAGCAAAGGCATTAACGTGAGCTTGTTGGATGTCCAAAACATCAATAAAAATAGCTTTTGGGCGGTCAACCAATTGGTGGTCAAAGAAAACAACAACCACCGCCGTTTTGATGTAGTGATCTACATCAATGGATTACCCTTGGTTTTTGTAGAGTTGAAAAATGCTACCGACGAAAAAGCCACGGTTCGCAATGCCTACACCCAAATACAGAATTACAAAACAGCTGTTCCAAGTATATTTTACTACAATGCCCTTTGCATTATTTCTGATGGAATAGAAGCTGGAGCCTCTAGTGTTTCGGCACCATTTTCACGTTACTTGCCATGGAAAGCGCCTAAGAAGGCTTTGAAATCCATTTTAGACAAGCAAAACGTTCAAGTTGAAGAGCATAGCTCAGCTTATGACATGAGCAAGACTCGTACAGATCGGGCTGCAGAAACGGCTACGGTGTACGGCATGACCGAATTTCAGGTGATGACCAAGCACATGTTGGAAAAAAAGACCTTGATTGAACTTATCCGCTATTGCACAGTATTCGAAAAGGAGGAAAAAAAGGACGAAGAAACAGGTTTGATTTTTCAAGTAAAGATTAAGAAAGTAGCTGCCTACCATCAATACTACGCTGTTCAAAAGGCCATTGGTGAAACGGTACGGGCTACCCGAAATAAGGATGGAGACAGAAAAGTCGGGGTCATCTGGCATACGCAAGGTTCAGGGAAATCACTTTCTATGGTTTTTTATGCCGGCCAAGTGGTGACCCATCCAGAAATGGGCAATCCAACATTGGTCATTCTTACCGACCGTAACGACCTCGACGATCAACTTTTCGGCACTTTTGGAAATTGTGTGGATTTGTTGCGTCAAGTACCCGTGCAAGCCAAGAATAGAGAGCACATCAAAGAATTGTTGAAAGTCTCGGGAGGAGGGGTCATTTTCACCACCATTCAGAAGTTTTCACCAGAAGAAGGAAATGTATTTGACACGCTTTCCGAAAGAACCAACATTGTTGTAGTGGCCGACGAGGCACATCGAAGTCAATATGGTTTCTCTGGACGCGTAGTGGACATAGAGGAAGGCTCTGAAATCCGCTATGGAAATGCAAAATACCTAAGGGATGCCTTGCCGAATGCTTCGTACATTGGGTTCACCGGTACGCCAATCGAAAAAGCAGATAAATCTACCCCACAAGTATTCGGAGATTACATCGATGTGTACGACATCAAACAAGCCGTTGACGATGGAGCAACGGTTCCAATTTCTTACGAGTCGCGCTTGGTGAAAATCAAGTTAGACGATCGCACAACCAAGAATATCGATGCCGAAATCGATGCCATTTCCAATACCTCTGAAGATCAATTGGAGAAGGCGAAAAAGAAAACAGCGACTATCGATGCTGTTGTAGGGCATCCAGAACGATTAATGGACGTGGCCAAGGACATTATTGCCCATTTCGAAGCCCGTGAAGAGGTTTTTGAAGGAAAGGCCATGATTGTCTGCATGACCCGAATTATTTGCGCTAGATTATACAATCAAATTATTGCCTTAAGACCAGAATGGCACCACAACGACCTCGACAAGGGCGTTATCAAGACCATCATGACCAGCTCTTCGGACGACAACGAAGTATTGCAACCTTTCCGCACCACCAAACAGCAACGAAAAGATTTGGCGTCGCGGATGAAAGATCCCAACGACCCTTTAAAATTGGTCATCGTTCGAGACATGTGGTTAACCGGCTTCGATGCACCAAGCATGCACACCATGTACGTGGACAAGAAGATGCAAGGCGCCAATTTGATGCAGGCCATTGCACGTGTAAACCGTGTTTACAAAGACAAGCCAGGAGGATTGATTGTGGATTACATCGGCATTGGTCAAGACCTTCGAAATGCCATGGCCACTTATTTACAAAGCGGAGGCGAAGGTTCTCCTGTGGTGGATATCAAAGAAGCCATCGCTGGAATGTTGGAGAAGTTTGAAATCGTGGAGCAAATGTTTCATGGTTTTGATTACAAAAGCTACTTCAAATCCGAGGCTGGTCAAAAGCTTCAAATATTATTGGCTGCTCAGAATTTCATTTTGTCCAGTGAGCAGTTAAAGAATCGTTTTCTAAAAGAAGTAACAACGCTTTCGAAGCTGCATGCCATGTCCATTCCAAGCATACCAGCCGAGAAGATAAAAGATGAAGTCGCCTTTTTCCAAGCCGTAAAAGCCAGAATCAACAAGTTCACAGGAAGTGGAATGAAATCCGACTACGAAGTAGAAACCGCTATTCGTCAAATTGTCGATAACGCCCTTTCTAGCGAAGGAGTAATCGATGTTTTTGCAGCTGCCGGAATGGACGCACCATCGGTGAGTATTCTATCTGATGAGTTCTTGTTGGAGGTTAAGAACATGCAGCAAAAGAATGTGGCTTTCGAATTATTGAAAAAGCTACTTGGCGATGAGGTACGTATACGCAAAACCAAAAACATTGCACAAGGAAAGCGCTTTTCGGAGATGTTAGAATCTGTTGTAAAACGCTACCACAACAACCAAATCGATTCAGCTCAAGTCTTAGCAGAACTATCAGAGATCGCCAGGGAAATGCGCTTGGAGGACAACAAGGCAGGCGAACTAGGTCTCAGCCCCGCCGAGTACGCCTTTTACAGCGTTCTAAAAGACAACGAATCCACCAACTTCCTCGCCGATGACAAGATGAAAGAACTCATCCACACCATCGTTGATGTCATCCGCAACAACGCCACCGTCGACTGGAGCAAACGCGACGACGTACGCGCCAAACTACGCCTCACCGTCAAGAAAATCCTCATGCGCTACGGCTACCCACCAGACCTAGCAAAACTAGAAGCCGACAAAGTATTGGCACAAGGAGAATCATTGGCAGAGTTTTTCACCCGAGAAGTTTAATGTAAAAATATACGAGTGCTAATCAACAGAATATACTAAGCTATGAATCATCTAATTACGTTGGTAACGGATTTGATCGTTCTAGTTGAGAAGACTTTGGTTAAAGTTGACTAATGTCTAACTTTTTGTAATAGTAGAGGGGAAATTCTAAGCTCAATTTTTCTTGCAAAACAAGCTTATTTAAGGAAAAAGCCTAAAAACATAAATAAAGCATTTTCTAATCATAAAAAATGTAATATGGCCTTCCCCTTCTAATCACCCCCGCTCACCAAAAATCATATCTGTAAGTGTAAAATACACTTCGCTCTTGTATTAAAGAATCATAGACTAATTGCTTGTTTTTGCTTCGCACTTATTCTATCAAAACAAAAGCAATTAAAAAGTACAATCCCCTCTATACAGCTGAGGGAAAACACGAAGGAGAATGCTTTAATTTTTGGTAGTGGATTTAATTGCATGGGCTCAATGAAAAAAGAAGAATGAAAAAAAATATAGACCCTAGAAAAACGAGTATGAAATTGCTTCAGCTTGAAACAGAATCATACTATTTTGACTTCTTATTTTTCAATACAGCGCAATCTGTACATAGCATTGGCCTCTATTTTTGTGCTACAAAATGTCCTCCAAGCAACAGAAGAAAGAATTATATGCTACATATATGGCTGCGTTCATCCAATTCTTCTGATCTTTATTGGAGTCTAGTAAATCATATCAGAAATTAAATTACTTTCCTCGACTTCAATGTCAAGATAAATAGGGATTTTTAGTAGGGAACTATTTTTAAGAATTGAAAAAATAAGCTGAATTGATGAAAAAATGGAGGCTTGGATCCTTCCTGATTTAGTAAAAAACATGAAACCTATATTTAAAGGTGCACCAGACTGTTCAATGCCCGATGCACCTTATCTTTTGTAGTAGTAGTTATTCGAAACAGATTACGGAAACATCAGGCTGCTCGCATAGACTTAAAACAGATTCCATTTTTGCGTTTACGGTGACGTAACAGTGACTGGATGATTCATACGTTTCATATGATTCTCCTAAAGAGCTCAACGACAGGTTGTTTTCCTTCTTATAACTGATGTAAAACTTCTTGATAGGGGGGGTGACCTTGTCCACTGACTTGATGCGCTTTTTGTAGGCGTATTTATAGTCAAACAAATAGGCTGAGATGTCACTCAACACGGCAGAGGAGGTCGGATACCTGCCAGCGCCTTTACCGTATAAAAATTGCTCATCGGTAAGTTCCCCACCAATTAGTACCCCGTTAAACTCATTGTCCGTTAATCGGAGTGGGTGATACTTGGGTATGAATGTCGGTAAAACAGATGCTTCTTCGATTTCACCTGATTTATTCACCTTACAAGTAGCAATTAACTTAATAACGAAGTCTTTTTCTTTGGCATAATCCATGTCAAACTTAGTGATTGAGTTGACGCCTTTTACAAGTATATCTTCATCCTTGATTAACTTTCCAAAAGCATGGAGAATAATTATTTTGAGTTTGTTACGTGCATCCCACCCCTCCACATCCAGTGAAGGATTACTTTCTGCGAATCCCAATTCTTGTGCTTTTCTGAGTGCTAAATCGTATTCGAGCCCAAACTTTATCATTTGCGTGAGAATGAAGTTTGTAGATCCATTTACTATTCCCCTAACCGAGGAAACAAGGTCGTTATCAAAATATTCTTCCAAGTTTCGAATAATTGGAACACTTCCGCAAACAGCTGCTTCATAAAGGAAAGATACATTGTTCTTTTTAGCCGTTTCGATCAATAACGAGAGGTTTTCAGCAATCATTTTTTTGTTGGCGCTAACCACAGATCTCCCGCTATTCAGAGCTTTTAGAACGATGTCCAACGCCGCCTCTGCATCGTCGATAAGTTCGACAATCAAGTCGATTTCAGGATCATTTAAAATACTATTGGCATCGGTTGAAAATAAATTTTCGGGTGCATTCCTCTTTTTGTCAACCTGTTTGATGACTATTTTTTTAATAGTAACACCTAACTGCGGTTTTTGAGCAAGCACTTGGTAAATTCCTTCCCCAACTACTCCAAAACCGAAAAGGCCTATGGTTGATTTTTTCATACGACCAGTTTGTTTTTTGGTTTGGAAATAAGATCGAGGGCTTTTTTAATGTCGTTTAACAAATCCTCAGTTTCCTCTATTCCGCATGAAAGTCGAATTAAGGAGTCTTGAATGCCTGATGAAAGACGCTTTTCTCTTGGAACAGAAGCATGAGTCATTTGTGCAGGTTGGCAGAGTAAACTTTTAACACCACCTAAACTTTCGGCCAGTTTAAAATACTTGGTGCTGGTAACAAACTTCACTGCATTTTCTGAAGTATCATCTTTTAGGCTGAAAGATATTATACTGCCGAATGAACCCTTCTGTTGTTTTTTTGCGATTTCATGATTTTTGTGAGAAACAAGGCCAGGGTAGTGCACTTGATCAACGGCTTCATGTTGTTCAAGAAAGTGGGCAATTTTATAGGCCGTTTCACTTTGTCTTTCAACGCGAAGGTTTAAGGTTTCGATTCCTCGAATGGCCAGAAAACAATCCCATGGCCCAAGAATTCCGCCCGAAGCATTTTGAATGAACTTAATTTTCTCAGAAAGTTCCTCGGTTTTAGTAACGACAATCCCAGCGAGTAAATCGGAGTGTCCACCTAAATATTTCGTGGCACTATGAATGACGATATCAGCTCCAAGTTGAATCGGTTTTTGACTAGCCGGGCTAGCAAAGGTGTTGTCCACAACCAATAGGGCATTAATTGATTTGGCAATTTTCGAAACATGAGCGATGTCTGTAATCTTGAGTGTTGGGTTAGTAGGAGATTCAATCCAAATTAGTTTGGTGTTTTGATTGACAAATTTTAAAATGTTATCATCGTCTGTTGTGTCTACGTAGTGGATTTTGATACCTAGTTTTTGATAGACGTGCGTAAATAATCGGTAAGCACCACCGTAAATATCGTCGACGGCAATAATCTCATCCCCCGTTGATAATAGTTTAATCACCGAGTCAATAGCCGCCAAACCTGTGGCGAAGGCAAATGCTGAGTGACCACCTTCCAATTTTGCAACAACCGACTCGAGGGCATGACGTGTTGGATTACCACTTCGGGCATAATCATACCCTTTGTTTACACCTGGTGCTTCTTGCACAAAGGTCGCGGTTTGATAAACCGGTACGGATAAAGATCCGGTAAGCTCATCAACCGGAATTGAATGTAGAATGTCTGTTGTACTACTCATTTTAATTAAATTTTAATTATTTGATTTTATCGTCAAATATCAAAATCACTTACCATGAGAAGCATCAGGAAGAGCACAAAAAAAGGCTCTCCTGACAAGCAGAAGAGCCTTAATATTTTATACCCTCAATTAATGAGGAAAAACAATAGACTGTTTCTAACTTATCTTTCTCCAAAATTGGAGATGGATTTAGCACCTTAACACAAAATGTGATGGTTGCCAAAGCTTCATAGGGCCATTTCCCTCAGCTTTTCTTGATAAGATAATCTTTTAAAGAACGATTTTCGGGGACAAACTTATAGAATAAAAAATAATCCACAAAATTATTTTGTGAATTATGTTTTTCAAAATCAATGGGTGTATCAATCCGAAGCTGATAGAATTAGTGTGTAATATGTTGTAAATAGTGTATTTGACTCTGAAAAATGGCATTCCAAATGAAAAGAAAAAAAACTGCTTTTTTATTTAGTAAGGGTGAAGAATTTGTCTTTTTTTAACTAGTTTATTCAAGTCTGAGTTAAAAAAAATGAATCGAATAGTTCGTGCAAACTCATGTGGTTGTGTGGCGAAAATAACGATAGAGTCGCTGTTTGATTTGAAAAA
>JAHKAT010000108.1 GCA_018825925.1 Bacteroidota bacterium
AGAAGTCTTTGTCACTCTTCAAAAAGCAACCGCAAAACACCGATTTAGCCTTCCGCCGAATAAATTAACTCAAATACAGGTAATGAATTATCTAGAATTAGGTATGACTGCGCGTTTTGACACTTTCGATTTGTTTTCAGAAGAGGTTCAAAGGTGGAAAGCGAAGAAAAAAAGTTGGTTTAGAAGTTTAATGCCTTTCTAAAACCTATATTAAGACTTAAAAATAATGGAGATCTGTAATATTCTGAATAAATATAGGAGCCATTAGATGCCTGCACTAAAATTCCATAATCTAAATTTCCTTCAAGAAATACAGAACCTACATTTGGAAATGAATACTTAATTCCTCCATTCAGCCCGACAGTCAATGTGAGAATTTTTGAATTTTGTGAAAAAGCTTGAGGATCTTTGTAAACAGTCTCATCGTACTCATCTAGCTCATTTTTAATATTTGCAAGAATCAATGAGAACTTATACCCTCCATAAGCCCCAATTCCTATGTCGTACCCATCTCCAGCATAGAATCGAGATCCACCTGAAAATTGATAATAACTAGTTCTTGTGCGGATGTATGAAGCTTTGAAATTTTGATTGATATCATACGGTTCAAGAAAAATTGAGTCTAACTGTTTATTTCTTATAGCGGGATACAAACTGATTCTACCCCAAATACTTTGTTCATCAGATTCTGAATATTCCATTCCCAAATCAATCCCGTACAAATTCCTACCAATACCAAAATTATTAAACACACTTGTACCTCCAGTTGCAGAAAACTGACCAAAAGCTGTGTTTGCAAAAATCAATATTAGACTTAAGGATATTAGTAATTTTTTCATTTTATCAAATTTCGAAAGACTTTCATTGTTTTAAACAATTTTCGCCCATTTTGGTTCTAGCTCTAGAATCTTACTAAAGATAACACATTTCTCTGAATGTGCACCTCTCAAATAGCTAGTACTCATTAAAAATTCATTCAATATTTCGCCTCCGACAAATTTAAAGCTTTGCTTGAATGTTTTTACCCATTCTTCTTTCGTTTTTCCTAATTGTAGGTCCAACCAATTCTCAAAACTCCCAAATTCTTTTTGTAATTCTAAGATTCTACCTGCATTGTGAATTACACTTTTTATTTTCAATCGGTTGCGAATTATGCCTTGATTTTGAAGTAACTCTTCTATTTTTTGATCTCCATAATCGGCTACTTTAGAAATACGAAAATTATCGAAGGCTAGTTGGAAGTTCGTTGCTTTTTTTAATATAATCTCCCAAGAAAGTCCAGCTTGAAATATTTCAAGAACCAGTCGTCCAAATAATTCATCATCCGTATAGAGCGGAAATCCGTATTGGGTGTTATGATAAATCACATGAATATTGTCGGCTGGTAATTTTTCACAATAAGAACAATAACTCATGGTATCTAAGGTAGAACAAAATACTAACTTTACTGAAAAAACGAATGGCATTTTATTCATTTAAAGGCTTTGTTCCTGTTGTTCACCCTAGCAGTTTTGTTCACCCTAGCGCTACGGTAACTGGCAATGTAATTATTGGAAAAAAGGTTTATATCGGCCCTGGAGCTGCCTTAAGAGGTGATTGGGGCCAAATTATAATCAAAGATGGTTGCAATGTTCAAGAAAACTGCACAATCCACATGTTTCCTGGTACAACCGTTGTGCTTGAAGAAGCTGCTCACATTGGTCATGGCGCCATCATTCACGGTGCTCACATCGGAAAAAACTGTTTGATTGGAATGAATGCTGTGGTAATGGATGATGCAACTATAGGTGAAAATTCTGTTGTTGGCGCTTTGTGTTTCGTTCCTGCTAAAATGCAAATCCCACCAAAGAGCATTGCAGTCGGAAATCCTGCAAAAATCATTAAAGAAGCGACGGATGAAATGATTGCCTGGAAAACCAAAGGAACACAGTTATATCAAAAATTACCTGAGGAAATGCAGAACGAAAGTGAACCCTGCGAACCTTTAAGCGAAATTGAAAAAAATCGCCCAACTCAAGATAAAATGTATCAAACGTGGGAGGAAATAAAGAAAAACAACTAAGATGTTAACAACTGATCAATCTACTTTTTTCAAAAAATTGTTAGGCGAACGATGTTTACAAGACCTAGAAAGCTTGTCGATTTACGGGCACGATGAAACGGAAGATAAAACAGTACTTTCCCAAGCAATATTATTGCCTGAAACCGTAGAAGAGGTTTCAAAAATCATGAAATTTTGTTTTGAAAATGAAATAAAAGTGACTCCTTCTGGCG
>JAHKAT010000109.1 GCA_018825925.1 Bacteroidota bacterium
CTTTCAGTAGGGTTGAGATATGGAAGCACACATTGCGCGGTTTGCATTACCCCAATAACGTTCACTTGATAACTTCTTTGGAAATCATCGGCGGTCAATTCAGGAAAAGGCTTGTTCACCAATACACCCGCGTTATTGATTAAAATATCGATAGAACCTATGGTTTTAAAGATAGCGTCGGCTTGCACAGAAACTTTGTTTTCTAAATTAAAAGGATGGTAGAAAACATTTTTAGATTCCTGAATATCTCCTTTTGATCTTGAAAGACAATGTATTTCACAGTTGGGTAGTTTTGAAAAAAACGAAACGAGTGCACGACCTATCCCGCGACTAGTGCCAACTATGACAATTTTCTTATTCATCAAACGAAATGGTTACAGCTTCGGAGGTAGGCACCGCTTGACAACAAAGGATATGTCCCTGAGCTACTTCTTCATCCGTTAAAACATAATTCATACGCATAGTAGCAGTACCTTCAGTAACAATGGCTCTACAGGTACTACACACTCCACCTCGACAAGAGTAGGGAGGATCATAACCTTTTACATCCAACAATTCTATAATGGATTTCCCATTGGGTACAAAGTTGATATCAATTTCTTCTCCATCCAAAAGCACTGTCACTTTGGATTCCATTGAATCAGCAACAATAATTTTTCCTTTTTTGGATTTAACAGGAGCCGTGAATAATTCGTATTTTATTTTAGAATTATCTACACCCAAAAGTTCGAGTTTTGCTTTTACAACTTCGATCATTTCACTAGGTCCGCACAAAAAGAATGCATCGGCTTTCAGCAAATCAAGATTTTCTTTTAAAAGGTTGGAAACATTTTTTTCATCCAATCTTCCGTCTTTGGCTATTTTATTGCTTTCCTGAGATAAAAACAATTGAGGTTTCAGGGTTTCTATAGATTTGATCTCTTCCCAGAATAGAGTTGAATCAAGTGTTTTATTTCCAAAAAACAAGTTCATCGAAGCATCGGCAGGAAGTGACTTGGCGATCGCCATAATTGGTGTAATTCCAGACCCTGCAGCAAATGCAACAATATTCTTCATTTCCGGAGTTCGGATAAATGTACCTTGAGGATGCGCTATTGAAACTTTCATTCCAACTTGAGCAGTTGTATTAAACCAAGTTGAAACTACTCCTTTTTTAATTTGCTTGACAGCCACCGAAAGTGGTTCATTTGCACCACTGCAAATAGAGTAAGAACGACGATGTTCCTTCCCATTCAAAGTAATGATAAAATCCAAAAATTGACCAGGAATGTAGCTAAACTCCTCCTTTAAATTTTTTGGAATATCAAAACTCACTTGAACACAGTCAGTCGATAAAATTTTAATCGCACTAATTTCGATTGAATGATAACCTCGATGAGGCTTCTTTCCTCCTTTTTTCCCAAATAATTTCTTAAATACCATAATTTATTCATCAAAAGATATAACAACATTTTCGCTAGTAGGGTGAGACTGGCAAGTTAAGATATATCCAGCCTCAACTTCGTCAGTTTCCAAGGCATAATTTACATCCATTCTTACTGAACCTTCTAAAACTCTTGCCTTACATGTGCAACAAACTCCACCTTTACAAGCAAAAGGTAAATCAGCACCTGCATTTTGTGCTGCATCTAAAATATTTATTCCTGTACTTCTTAATCGAATATCCAATTCGTCGCCATCGAGGATAATTCTAACTTTCGCAGCTACTTCATCTTCATCCAGAGGAGTAATTTCCTTTGGTTTCGTATAGGTTCCAAACAATTCAAAATGCACGTGCTTCTCATCAATTCCGCTGGAAATACAAGTTTCTTTAACACTGTGGATCATTTCTTCTGGTCCACAAACAAAAACTTCATCAACAGTTTCATCCTTTAAAAAAGCCTTGAATAAATCTTGACTTTTTTCTGCATCTATCCTTCCTTTTTGAAGTTTGTTTCCTAAACTTTCACGCGAAAGAATATGTACAATTTGAAGTTGGTTGATATAGGTGTTTTTTAAAGCTTCAATTTCTTCTCTAAATAAAATAGAACCGAAATTTTTATTACCGTAAAAAAGTATTACACGACTCTTTGGCTCTTCCTTCAATATTGATTTTATCAAAGAAAGGACAGGTGTAATACCAGATCCAGCAGCAAAAAAAGCGTAAAATTTTGAGTTAGTTTTAGAAATATCAGTTGTAAATTTCCCCATGGGTGTCATTACTTCTAAAACGTCGCCAGCTTTTAATTCTTCATTGGCAAAGGTGGAGAAAAGACCATTTTCTACTTTTTTTACAGCAACTCTCCATTCCTTTTCAAAAGGAGCCGTGCATAGCGAATAAGACCTGCGAACTTCTTCTCCTGAAAAAAACGTTTTAAGTGTAAGATATTGCCCCGGAACGTACTGATAATCATTCGACAAGTCGGTTGGAATTTCAAAGGCAATCGATACTGAGTCTTCTGTTTCTTGTTTAACTTCGGACACCCGAAGCGAATGAAATTTTGGAGTCATTTACACATTTTTTGGTCGCCAAAGTTACAGTTTTAATTTCTTGAATTGATGTATTTGGAGGATTTCCAGAATAAAAATAGTTAAAGTTTTGTGGAATATATTTTTAACATAAGTTCTAGAACATACTTTGCACCACATTGTTTGTAGCATAAGGAGTTGGTCAAACTACTCTTAGTAATAACAGTAAAATTCCGTAAATTTGTACTTACAACACGTTGCCCATGGAAAAAGCTCAAGATATTTTAGAACTCGAACGTCGTTTTCAAGAAAAAATTGACAATGACATTCGAATAGAACCAAATGATTGGATGCCGGATGCTTATCGAAAAACATTAATCCGACAGATTAGTCAACACGCACATTCTGAGATTGTTGGAATGTTACCGGAAGGAAATTGGATAACGCGTGCACCCAACTTACGACGCAAGGCAGTTTTACTTGCGAAAGTGCAGGATGAGGCTGGACATGGATTGTATTTGTATTCAGCGTGCGAAACTTTAGGGGCGGATAGAGAAGAAACCATTGATGATTTGCATTCAGGCAAGGCGAAGTACTCTTCGATTTTTAACTATCCAACACTTTCTTGGGCAGACATGGGAGCGATTGGTTGGTTGGTCGATGGTGCTGCAATTATGAACCAAGTGCCTTTGTGTCGATGTTCTTATGGACCTTACGCTCGTGCGATGGTTCGTGTTTGTAAAGAAGAATCTTTTCACCAGCGTCAGGGCTTTGAGATAATTTCAAAATTAGCACAAGGCTCCCCAGAACAGAAAGAAATGGCACAAGATGCACTGAATCGTTTTTGGTGGCCTTCTTTGATGATGTTTGGTCCTAGTGATGATGATTCTCCAAATTCAGCTCAATCAATGAAATGGAAGATCAAACGAAATAGTAACGATGAATTGCGTCAGTTATTTGTGGATGTTACAGTCCCACAAGCAGAAATGATAGGCTTAAAAATTCCTGATAATGATTTGAAATGGAATGAGGCGACTCAGCACTATGAATTTGGCGAAATCGATTGGACGGAATTTTGGGAAGTCGTAAAAGGCAATGGCCCTTGTAATTATGAACGTGTAGAAACGAGAAGAAAAGCCAAAGAGAACGGTGAGTGGGTGAGAGCAGCTGCTGTGGCCTATGCAGAAAAGAAAAAAAATAAAGAATTGGCTGTCGAAGCCTAAGAAACAATAAGAATGAAGAAATCAGATTGGCCTCTTTGGGAGGTGTTTATTAGAAGTAAACAAGGATTGAATCACAAACATGTTGGAAGTTTAAGAGCAGCAGACGCTGAAATGGCAATTGAAAATGCTCGAGATGTATACACTAGACGCTCCGAAGGTATTTCAATTTGGGTTTTGGAATCAAAGAATATTCATGCCTCCGACCCTCAGGAAGCAGATTCCTTATATGATCCAGCTCACTCAAAGGTGTATCGCCACCCAACGTTTTACGATGTTCCGGACGGAATTTCACATATGTAATTGAATATGAACCAAACGAATTTATTTCAATGGATTCTGCGTATGGCAGATGACAGTTTAATCTTAGGGCATCGCCTATCTGAATGGTGTGGACACGGACCTATATTAGAGGAAGATATAGCTCTGACCAATATTTCTTTGGATTTGATAGGTCAAGCAACGAATCTTTTTCAATATGCTGGAAAAATAGAAGGTAAAGGAAGAGACGAAGATCAATTGGCTTTTTTGCGTTATGAAAAGGAGTATAAAAATTCACTTTTGGTGGAACAGCCAAATGGAGATTTTGGTATGACGATCATGCGCCAATTTCTTTTTGATGCCTACCGCCTACCGCTTTTTGAAGCATTGACGAAATCTTCGGACGCGCAAATTGCAGCAATTGCTGAGAAATCTTTGAAAGAAACGAAATACCATTATCGACATTCTGCAGAATGGGTAATCCGATTAGGAGATGGAACGGAAGAATCTCACCAAAGAATTCAGAAAAGTTTGGATTTATTATGGAGGTATTCGAGTGATTTGTTTACCTCTGATGACATTCAAACGGAAGCCGAACAAAATGGGATTTCACCATCTATAGAGGAGATTAAGGGATTGTGGTCGAAGAATGTTTATTCTGTTTTAGAACAAGCAACCCTTGTTATCCCGGATAATAAATGGGAGCAAAATGGAGGTAGAGCAGGGAAACATTCTGAACATCTTGGGTATTTATTGGCAGAACTTCAATACATGCAGCGAGCATACCCCAATATGGAATGGTAACTGAAGCCCAAATATGGGAATTACTCGAACGCGTTCCGGATCCGGAAGTGCCAGTGCTTTCTGTGGTTGATTTAGGGATAGTTCGAAAAGTGGAATTGAATGAAATTCTTCGAATTGATATTACTCCAACCTATTCTGGATGTCCGGCGATGGGTGTAATAGAGGAGCAGATTAAAAAAGAACTAATCAACGCAGGTATTGAGAATTTCGAGGTGAATACTGTTTTGTCTCCAGCGTGGACGACTGATTGGCTTTCGGAAAACGGTAGGAAGAAATTAAAAGAATACGGAATTGCACCACCAGAAAATGAAATGGACAAATCGGCCTTATTTGCAAAGCCGTTAATCGTGCCATGTCCGAATTGCGATAGCAGGGAAACTAGAATGGTGTCAGAATTTGGAAGCACTGCATGCAAGGCACATTATGTGTGTAAAGAATGTCGCGAACCATTTGATTATTTTAAATGCTTGAGATAATTTGTTTTAAGTAATTTGAAGCAAAATATTTTGTCAAAGATGCAAGAGCAACTAACAACTTATTATAAATTTACACGTTACATTGATTACCATGGAAAAACAAGTTGAAAACCAAGTAAATATTGAGTTGAATGAAGAAATAGCATTGGGGATTTATTCCAATTTAGCTGTAATTACTCATTCACAATCAGAAATTATATCAGATTTCATACAATTAATGCCAGGAATGCCGAAAGGAAAAGTGAGATCAAGAGTGATTATGACTCCTGAAAATGCCAAACGATTTATGAGGGCTCTACAGGAAAATATAGGCAATTACGAAGAAACCTTTGGCGTTATCGAAGATCAAGGTGTGCCTCAAATGCCACCAATGAATTTTGGACCTCCAACCACCCAAGCATAACCTTATTAAAAATATTACGTTAGAATAAAAAAGACGTTAGTCCATCAACTGAAATTCAACACAGTAAAGAAAAAGTAAATGAAAAAGTTTTTAATCGTATCCCTAGTAGGCCTTTTTGTTTTAACGGGCTGTTATAAAAACACTACACCGAGAAATGTCACCAAAGCAATAAATGTAGGAACATGGAAAGTAGCTCGAATGGTAGACAATGACAAGAATATTACAAGTCAATACAATGGTGTAACTTTTTCGTTTTCAGACGGACAAAATATGAATGTTACGGCACCAGACACCTCATTTGTAGGTTCGTGGGAGGTGCCTACAAATGCAAAAAGACCCGCGCATTTATTTATTAATTTACCAGAAACCTACGCTAGAACAATCCAATTGTCGGATGACTGGTTGGTTACCTTTAGAGCGACTGAAGAAATACACATGGAAAGATTAAATGGTAAGTTTGGTGAATCCGATAATTGTATTTTGAGGAAAATATAGAAAAAATTTACTTTGATTTATTTAAAGCGGATCCAAATTTGGGTCCGCTTTTTTTATGGAAAGCATAGGGTTTTTTACATGTTTTATCGAATTTGAAATAATTTAAGCAACTTTTAAGTTTTTAAAACTCACATCTGTAAATAATTGTGATTCAGTATATTGTGTATTTAATGTATCGTTTTTTATTAGCTTTGTGCTCAGCGTTATGTTAAATTAATCAAATACAGGCAACCCTATTGAAAAGATTCTGTTTATAGAGCATACCTTCGCGACTTCATATTAGCGAAAATTTAAGTTAATGCCTTTTCAAAGAGATATAATTAAACCATGAAAAAAAATAATTCACTATTTACCTCATTCATCATTTTATTGTTTGCAGTTATGACTTCGGGAATAACTTTATCCCAAGATAATACTGGAAAAGAATTTTGGTTTTCACCTCTATCAGAGAGGTACACAAATTACGTAGTTGATTTGTACTTAATAAGTAATTATGATTGTACCGTTACTATTAAGTATGCTGCAAGACCATCAACTAACTGTACCGAAAGGACTGTCACGCTAGTTGGTGGAGTTCCCCTTTCATTTCAACTACCTTTTGCACCTAACGCGGGAGGTAACTGTGGTCCACGATTTACGGATATGTTAGAAACGCCTGAGACAGTTCAGAACAATGGAATTAGGGTAACTTCAACTGCACCTATTGCATTGTATTACTCACACTTTGAGCCAGCATCTGCAGAGTTAACTCCTATTTTACCGATTACCGAAATGGGTAAAAATTATATTGTAACTGCTTATCGTGAAATTAGCAGTGAAACATTAAATTTCATGGCAAGATCTACTGTTACTGCTATGGAAAATAACACGGTGGTAACCTTCACTTTGCCAAATAATACATGGACTTCCAATTTCGCTCCAGGATTGATAAAGAGAACTCCAGGAAGTACTTGGCAAGTGACTTTGAATGCCGGAGAAACTTATACGGTCATTTGTAATGACAATAATAGAAATATTAATGATACCGTTGCTGGGACCAATTACCCGATAAGTAATAATCAAGGTTTGAATGGTTTAATGATTAATGGGGATAAAAACATCTCAGTAACGGGTGGGTCTCCAGCAACATGGATTGGATTGAAAGAATATCCTGGATGTGGAGCTGCCGATGTATCTGGAACGCATCTCAAACCAACTTCGAAATGGAGTACAAGATATGTTACCACTCAAACTCTTCAACGGTCTTTGCAAATGTCACAACTTATTGACGTTACGGCACCACCAATTCCAAACATTTTCCCTTATCCAGCAACCACACCTAAAACCTATAATGACCTTAGTGTTTCCGATTATTTGCTCATTACCGCAAGAGATAATGGAACCATAGTAACTATTACTGGAAAGGCCAATTATTCAAAAACATTGAATGCCGGTGAATGGTTTATTTATGAATCACCGGGAAATTCAAACCCACTTACCCCTCCTCCTGGAACAAGCCCGGGAGCTACACACCATGTTGTTGTATCTAATAACCCGATCCAAGTAGTACAAATGATGAAAGGATGGGAGTGTGACCGCAATGGACCGGCTGATCCAACACAAATGCTTGTTAGAGAAGAATCATCTTGGGTAGATAATTATTTAATAACCAACCCAACTCAATTTTTAAATAACTTTTTTGTCTTTGTAATTAAAGAACCGACCAATACGAATGCGGCAAGAAATACTTTAAATCTTTCTGCCAACGGAACACCAATTCCTTTAGCTGCAGGAGTTAGCCCTACGAATGACGGAGGAGGCGGATGGAGTAAAATGGGGAATGAAAATTATTATTACCAACGCGTAAATGTACCGGCTGGTGGTTCTATCCGAGTAAGGTCAATCCCCGCAACTCCAGGTGGACAAACTTATCCTTTTGCATTTTATGCTTCTGGCTCATTGCAAGCTGCTTCTTATGGCTATATGGGTGGAGTAACTTGTAAATTAGATGTGTTTGCTAGTGCGGATACTATTAATCTTTGCAGTACACCGACTACAGTTTTGAAAATGGATAGTACTATTAATGGAGGACCGGTAGCTTCAAGTATCAACTACAATTATAGATGGTTTGTTTTTAATGGTGCTGTTCAGATTGCAACTAACACAGGAAGTGGAGCAAATCCAACATACACATTTACCCCTCCTGCACCAGGAGTTTATTTAGGGATATTGGAAATTACTGATAACGCAGGATGTTTTGCTCGCGATTCTTTCAATATAGTTGTGAATAGCTCGCCTCCAGTAGCAACAATCACTTACCCTAAATCTAACTTTTGTAAATCTGAAACAAATCCTACACCAACTATAACAGGAACTACTGGTGGTACTTTTGCAGGTACAACAGGTTTGGTAATTAACTCCACAACTGGTGTTATCAATTTAGCCACATCCACTGCTGGTGCTTATACGGTTAGTTATACTTATGGCGTAGCGCCTTGTACTAATATTGCGACGTTCGTCGTAAATGTTGTAGCGAATCCAACGGTAACAGTTAATGACCCTACGATATGTTCAGGTGCTAATGCAACTTTAACTGCAGTCGGTTCACCAACAGGTGGAACTTTTTTATGGAGCCCAGGTGGACAAACTACCAATCCAATTACAGTTACACCAGCGTCTACATCAAACTACACTGTAACTTATTCTTTAAATGGATGTACTGGATCTGATATAGCAACCGTAACAGTGAACCCTTCACCAACAGTGAGTGTTAGTTCTGCAACAATTTGTGCTGGTCAATCCGGAACGATTACTGCAACTCCAAATCCAACAGGTGGAACTTATTTATGGACACCAACGGGTAAAACAACAGCTTCTATTACAGAAAGTCCAGCAAGTACAACAAATTATTCTGTAACGTATACGTTAAATGGTTGTTCAGCTACTGGATCAGGTACGATTACCGTTGAGCCAGTTCCTACAGCTACAATTTCAGGTGGTGGAACTATTTGTTCTGGACAAACAGCAACGATTTCAATTGCATTGACGGGGTCTTCTCCATGGAGTGTTACTTATAGTGATGGTATTTCACCAAATACGGTTTCTGGAATAACAGCGAGTCCATATACTTTTTCTACAGCAACACCAGGGACTTATACCTTGACTGATGTATCTAATGCAGGCTGTACTGGAACTACTTCTGGTTCAGCAGTTGTAACTGTAAATTCTGATGTAGTATTAACTAATGAGCAAGCCAATTGTAATCCAAGTTTAGCTGATTATGTTGTTACTTTCGATATTTCAGGAGGAACAGCGCCCTATTTTGTAACGGGTGGTACAGGAACTATTTCGGGCTCAACATTTACAAGTGACCCAATTCCGTCTGGAACTGGTTATAATTTTAATGTTACTGATGGTTCGGGGTGCAACACGGCGTCAGCTTCAGGACTTCAAGATTGTTCATGTCCAGCAACTGCTCGTATATCGGGTGGTGGCGCAATATGCTCGGGACAAAGCACAACGATAAATGTTAATTTCACTGGTACTGCACCATTTCAGTTTACCTATTCTGATGGAACAACCACAAGTGCCTTAATAAATACAAGCGCAAATCCTTATAGTTTCACAGTTTCAACCGCAGGTAACTATACCTTAGCGACTTTTAACGATGCAGGTATGTGTGGCGGAAGTAGAAGTGGGGCAGCACAAGTTGTTGTAAATAATCCACCAGCATTTACTGTGAATAACCCAACGATTTGTAATGGAAGTGTAGCAATATTAACAGCAACTCCTGCCGTTGCAGGCGGTACTTACTTGTGGACAGCACCAGCGGCGGTTTCAGGTCTTACTACACAATCTATCTCTGTTTCTCCGAGTACAACAACTGTTTACAGCGTGACTTATACACTGAATGGATGTTCCTCAAATGGAACAGGTACAGTGACTGTTAATCCAATACCAACGAATAATGTGCCGTCTCAAACTATTTGTGAAGGAAATTCAGCGACGATTCAATCCATTACATCACCAACAGGTGGTACTTATCTTTGGAGGCCGTCTGGCAAAACAACACAAACAATTGTTGAAACTCCAGCGACAACAACAGATTACACTTCAGAATATACTCTAAACGGTTGTATGACCAGTGCTACAGGTACCATAACTGTAGCCCCGACTCCAACAATTAGTGTAACTGCATCTTCGATGTCTATTTGTGTAGGAAGTTCAGTTGATTTGACTGTAAACTCTACTACCACGGGTGGTTCGTACACTTGGAGTCCAGGTGCACCTAACAGTGCTAATATCACAGTTACACCGTCGTCAACAACCACTTATAGCGTTTTTCAAACGATAGGAACCTGTACGAGTAACACAGCTTCTATAACTATTACGGTTAATCCTGCAGTATCGGCTACAGCTTCTTCAAACTCACCGGTATGTGCTGGAAGTCCGATAAATCTATTTGTGAACTCTACAGCAGGCGCAGGCTATAGTTGGACAGGACCGAATGGATATACTTCAACGGATAACAATCCGATAATTTTAAATGCAAACAATACGCATATTGGCACCTATTTAGTAACAGTGACCGCCAATGGTTGTTCTGCCTCTTCATCAACGAATGTGAATGTAACACCAACTCCAACAATATCTGTTGCTGGCAGCCCTACGACAATTTGTAATGGTCAATCAACAACGCTCACCGTATCAAGTTCTAACGGTGGAGGTACTTATGCTTGGTCGCCAAACACCTCACAAACGACTAGAATAGTTACAGTTTCACCCACTACAACTACCACTTATTCAGTTAGTCAGAACCTAGCGGGATGTGTTAGTAATACTGCAACCGTTACTATAACTGTAAATCCAACTCCAGTAGCTTCGCCAACAAGTAATTCTCCGATTTGTGCGGGCCAGCGATTGAATTTATTCGGATCAGGTGGTTCTCCTTCGGCGATTTATTCATGGAGTGGGCCAGCAGGATTTACCTCAAGCCAGCAAAATCCATTTATAGATCCAGCACAAACTAATAATGCAGGAACATATAACCTTGTTGTTACAGATAATGGTTGTACAAGTCCAGCAACATCAACCTCTGTAACGGTAACTGCTGTTTTAAATACCAATATTAATCCAGCCGGACCATTTTGTAACGATGCTTCAAATGTTAATTTGACAGCAGGCTCAAATGGAGGTACATGGTCTGGCCCAGGTATTACCAATACAACGCAGGGTACTTTTAGCCCATCGACTGCCGGACCAGGAACACATACAATAACTTATTCTCAAGGAGGAAATTGCCCGAGAAGCTCAACTCGTGATATCGTAGTGAATGAAACACCGAGTTTAACTGTGACAGCCACACCTTTAGAAGCATGTGACCCATCTTCTATTGATTTTGAAACAACAGTTACTCCAACACCAACAAGCATGAGTTGGAACTTTGGAGACGGAAGTGGGTCGACTACAATTGGAAATGTGAGTCATCTTTATTCAGGTGCAGGATTGTATGATATAACTGTTTCTGCTACCTTAAACGGTTGTACTAAAACACTGGTTTTAAACGATTACATAACCATTAACGTGACTCCAACTGCCTTGTTTGATGTCTCTTTAAGTGGTGCATCGGCGCAGTTTATGAATACATCATCGAATGCTTTGAGTTATTTATGGAACTTTGGAGACAGCACGACAAGCACTGCTGAAAGTCCGA
>JAHKAT010000110.1 GCA_018825925.1 Bacteroidota bacterium
TACAGGAGCTTCACCATATTTGTATTTTAACCATTCTTTTAAAAACAGTTTAGGATTCAATGTATCCTTTAATGAAATTATTTTTTGCGTATAAAGAGTGTCGCCATTCTCTCTAGCTCTTTCAATTCTTCTCGTATTGATTCTTTTTTGTTTTTTCCTTCTTTTAGAGTTGGTACGATCGAGCTTCTCATTTTTTCGTATTCTTTTTTCAGCTACTTTTGCAGAATCAATCATGTTGAAAGCCCTCAGCTTTAATCGAATCCCTATTGTTTTATAGTTTTCCGGTTGCCGTATAATCTCCTCGAGGTCATCTTCATCCAGCTGGTCGCCTTCGGTTTCTATTTCATTGCTTTTCACCCAATAACTTCCTTCCGGAACATTACGCGTGATATTACAACTCGCCATTACAAATAGGCAAACAAGCAGAATATATGTAGATTTGTGTTGTATCACATTCATATTGTTCAACAAAAATAACAAATAAGACACGTGGAATCATTGTCTAAAAACAAACAGAAGCTCATCCGCTCACTTCAACAAAAAAAATACCGAAATGAGCATCAGCTTTTTGTGGTTGAAGGTGAAAAAATGGTGCGTGAATTAATTCAAAATAATCCTCAAAAAATTCACGAACTCTTTGCTTTGTCTAGCTGGATTGCAAATGTCCCAAGCTCTATACCGTCACAAACTGTAAGCGAAAAAGAGCTGGAGCAAATATCAGAATTAAAAACACCAAATAAGGTTTTAGCTCTCGTTAAGTTTTTAGAATTTACCATTTCTACACCAAAGTTTACAATTGTATTAGAAGATATTCAAGATCCTGGTAATTTAGGAACCATTATTCGCTTGGCCGACTGGTTTGGCGCTTCCAACATTGTGTGTTCCGACAAAACAGTGAATATCTACAACACCAAGGTTATTCAAGCAACCATGGGCTCTATTTTTAGAATTCCAGTTGAGTACACCCATTTAGAAACCTATTTAAGCCAACAAACTCGTCCTATTTATGGCGCTGTTTTAGGTGGTGAAAATGTCTATAAAACCAAATTACCTGCCCAAGCTGTTCTGGTAATGGGCAACGAAGGCAATGGGATCAGCGATTCTCTTTTATCATTTCTGCAAAATAAAATTGAAATTCCTCGCTTTGGTCAAGCTGAATCGCTCAATGTTTCAATGGCTACCTCTATCCTACTTTCAGAATTTTTTAGAATCCAATAATTTGGGCGTGCCACCAACGGAGTTGGGTCGGGCTTTCGCTACAAGTCCTCGTCGCTAAACGCTCCTGTGGGCTTTCCACTACTATCCCTCACGCAATTTTTTGCTCCGATTTTTCGGCAATTTTCTCTACTACTTTCATACCGTCAATGGCCGCTGAAATGATTCCTCCTGCATAACCTGCTCCCTCAGCGCATGGATATAAGTTTTTTATTTCTATATGCGCAAATGACTCCCTGTCGCGAGGGATTTGTATCGGACTAGAAGTTCGTGACTCAGGCGCATGCAAAACAGCATCATTACTGACAAAACCTTTCATTTTTTTATCAAAATCTAAAAATGCTTTTCGCAAGCGGTCAGCAATCATTTTTGGCAAAACAGTATTCAAGTCAACGCTCACTATACCCGGCTGATAAGAGCTTCTCGGGAAACTTTTAGATACTTTTCTATCTATAAAGTCTTTTAAACATTGAGCCGGAACTTCTTGAGTTTTACCCGCGGCTTCCCAACAAGCTCGCTCCACAGATTTTTGAAAATCCAAGCATACCATTGGGTCTTTAGAATTTTCAAAATCGTCAGGACTCACCGTCACCACTATCCCCGAATTACTATATGGATTATTGCGTTTTGAAGGCGACCAACCGTTTGTCACCACTTCTTCTTGCTCTGTTGCACAGGGTGCAATAATTCCTCCTGGACACATACAAAACGAAAAAACTCCTTTGTTGGCAACCTGAGTTACTAATGAGTACGATGATGGAGGTAAAAACGCATCATTTACTCGTCCGTGATATTGAATTTTATCAATAAATTCTTGAAGATGTTCAACTCGTACGCCAAGTGCAAAGGGTTTAGCGTAAAGTTTTATATGATGTCGGTGCAATAAATCAAAAATATCTCGTGCAGAATGACCTGTAGCCAAGACCAATTCCTCAACATTTTCCCATTTTTCTGAATTGATTTGAATCCTCGAAACTTTCCCAGATACTATTTCAATATCTGTTAATTTAGATTCAAAACGAACCTCTCCGCCATGTAACAGGATTTTTTCACGTATATCGACAATGATTTGTGGAAGCTTATTCGTTCCTATATGCGGGTGAGCGTCAATTAAAATATCTTTTGGAGCGCCAAACTCAACGAAAAGTGCCAAAGTTTTGTCTACATCTCCTCTTTTTTTACTTCGCGTATATAGTTTCCCATCTGAATAAGTCCCTGCTCCACCTTCGCCAAAACAATAATTCGATTCAGGATTTACAATTTGTTCTTTATTTAGTTTGGCCAAATCTCTTCTTCGAGCCCTAACGTCCTTACCTCTTTCAATCACAATTGGTTTTAAGCCAAACTCTATGCAACGTAGTGCTGCAAAAAGTCCAGCTGGTCCAGCTCCAATAATATGTACCGTACCCTTAAGTTTCTTTGCCGGCTGAAAACCTTTCAGCGGTGTAAATTCCGATTCTGATTTTGCAACTTCAAAGGTTGCATTGATTAAAATTCTTTTTTTACGCGCATCAATGGATCTTTTTTTCCAACGGAAAACGAAGTCATTATGTCCTACCTCAAGTGCCAGTCTTTTTTTGATTAGAACTAAATCACTCACCTCTTCAGGCAATAATTTTATTTGTATGCTTTCTATCATTTACCCTTCGAATATTAGGCAAAACCACCACACTTTGTTGTACAAAAAGTCTATTGGTCGCGAAGCAGTTGTGTTGTCTTGAATAAATGAATTTATCATTCCTTGCGAATATTTAATTTCCATACCAAATTTGAAATAAGGCGCGAAAAACTCAACTCCAACACCGGCCTGAACTTGAAAATCGTCTCGTTTAATTTTAATAAATGGATCAATAAAAGATTGTGATTTTTCAGCTTGACTTTGAAGATCGAGCGAATACTGTGCTCCCCCCAAAACATAGGTTGCAAAATTATTAAACCGAGAGGTTCTAAATTGAAACATGAGCGGGAAATCAAGATTGGTAGAGCCGATTCGTTCTTCTTCCTGTTTCGTTTTTGAAGCGTCTTTTGGGTCAATAAACGTGTAGAGCAACACTCTTTCTTGAAAGGATAAGGTGGGAATTAATCGTAAACGAAGCACAGGAGAGCCTAACTTCAAGGTGGTAACAATTCCTAATTGACCTCCTGGTTGTGAAATGTTTTCTAAAGAAATCAAACCATATTTGGAGTAGGCCTCTCTGTTTTGGTATACTAAAAAATCTGCCGAATTAAAACCAAGCATAAAACCGAAGTGAGCGGTTTTTTCGTCAAATCTGGAATAGTTTTTCGGCTTCTGTTTCTGTCCATATGCGGAGGTAACGAGCAAAAGCATCAAAAACAAGCACAATTTCAAATTCATAGTTGCTTAACGTTAATGCCCCTTTAATATTGTTATTTGTAGCCGGTATAAATAGTAGCAATCCCACCTGAAACGGCAGTTGCTTTCACATCTCTATACCCTACTTTTTCTAAAATATTTAAAAATGTTTGTCCCTCAGGAAACGCTTCTACAGATTCCGGCAAATACGCGTAGGCCTTATCATCCTTTGAAATATTCTTTCCTAAAAACGGTATGACTTTTTTACTGTAAAAACCGAATACTTGTTTGATTGGGAATTTTTTAGGTTTTGAAAACTCAAGTATTACCAATTTTCCGTCTTTTCTAACCACACGCAACATTTCACTTAATCCTTTTTCAAGGTTCTCAAAATTTCGCACGCCAAATCCAACTGTTAAACCATCAAAATAATCCGTATCAAAAGGTAGATTTTCACTATCTCCTTGTACCATTTTAATGATATGGTCTATTTTTTTGGCTTTCATTTTCTTTCGTCCAACCTCCAACATTCCATTAGAAAGATCTAAACCTACAATTTCTTTAGGCTGAAGACGCATTAAGGCTATCGCAAAATCTCCAGTTCCCGTGGCAATATCAAGCAATTTTTGCGGTGCTAAACTCTTCAATTCACGAACTGCCTTTTTTCGCCAAAGTTTATCGATCCCCATTGATAAAAAATGATTCAAGAAATCATATTTGCTCGAAATATTGTCGAACATTTTTTCAACTTCTTGTTTTTTACTCTGATCCTCAGACCCATATGGTTTTACTTCTTTATTCTCCATCTAATTTTTATCCTATCATAGTGTGCCCTTTCGGGTACTTGTAATTTCTACTAATCACCCTTTTTCCTACCAAATATGCCAAAGTTAAGGTTCCTACACGACCTATAAACATGGCTACTATTAAAACGAACTTTCCAGCTCCGCTAATTTCTGGTGTCAATCCGGTTGACAATCCAACTGTTGATGCTGCTGATACATGTTCAAAAACCAAATCCATAAAGTCATATTTTCCACTAGCCAGTAAATCGGCTTCTGTGATACTCAACATAAATGGTCCGAGTATGTTTCCAAAAACAAAAAATATTAATACCGCATATGCCTTTAATACAAGGTCATTTTCTATGGTTCGTTTGAAAAGTTCTGTATTCTTTTTACCGCGTATCGTAGAAATCACAGAGGCCCAAATGACTGCAAAAGTGGAAGTTCGAATACCACCGCCAGCAGAGCCCGAGGATGCTCCAATAAACATTAAAAATAGAAAAATAATTAAAACAGGAGTGGTCAGTTGCGCCACATCCACCACATTAAATCCTGCGTTTCTAGTGGTCATCGACATGAATGCAGAGTGAATTAAATCATCCAAAAAGGATCGATGGGTTAAGGTGTTGTTGTATTCAAAAATGTAAAAAACAACAATTCCCAAGCCTAATAAGGCCAACGTAAAATAAAGTGATACCTGTGTGCCGAATTCAATTTTTTTCCATGGTCGGCGCATTCTATCCCTTAAACGAGCAACTTCAAACAAATCAAAAAGGTAAATCATTCCGAACCCCCCAAGGAAAAATAAAATAAGCAATACCGTGTGAACGAAAAGGTTATGTATCACATCAGGATGCATCATTCCACCAGAAAGAGACGACAATCCTGCGTTGTTAAAGCCAGAAATGCCGTGGAATACAGAGTGGAAAAACCGAACACCGGTATCCGCAAAAACACCATTATTGCCAAAACCATAAAACAACAATAATATCCCTACCACTTCAATCGTGGATGCCCATAAAATAATTTTTGCAAGCATACTATTTGCTTTCAATATGGAATCCTGATTTACAAAATCTTCGATAACCTCATGATATTTAATACCTACTCCAAATTTAGCGACAACCAACATCAGAGCTCCAAATGCAATCGTATTTAGTCCCCCAAGTTTCATTAAAAAAATAATCACAATTTGACCTTTTAAAGTCAAACCACTACTTATATCAAAAGTGGATAAACCTGTTGTTGAAACAGACGACATGGATGTAAATAAAGCATCGATAAATCGAATATTACCATTTGACATTTCTGGCAACATGAGTAATCCAGCGCCTATAAAGGTTAACATTAAAATACTGATGGTGAACAGCCAACCTGGATGAATTTTTGTCCAAGGCTGAAACTTTCTTTGTTTAACGATATTTAGAATCACTAAAGTAAAGATGAACACTTGAACAAAAATCATTGAAAAATTACCAAAACTCACGAAACCCAGATTGGTAAAGATGGGCTCCAACATAAAATTACCGGTCAAATTGTAGGTAATTCCTTCAATTGCAAGTAATCCCAAAATTATTCCTTCAATACGATTATCCTTCAAGTATTTCGGCACGTCAAACGTGTATAAAATCTTAACAAAATAGCGGAAAATATAAAAAGCAAAACTGTATTGTAGTAAAACAAAAGCAAAGTGTTTTTGCTCTAATGTTAAGGGAAATCCATAATAATATAGAAGCACTCCAATGCTTGCCAAGGAGACAAACATGTGCAACGTAGACATTATTTTTAGAACCGAATCTTTCGAATTATAAATGAATAAGTTGATTGTTTCTCGAAACTTTCTAATATCCATTTTGAATTCTTTGAGCTTCACGCAATAATACTCCTTTGTCAATAGCGACCACTCCGCTTTGTTCACAAACAATCCCCCCCGCTAAGTTGCTTATTTCAGCAATCTCTTTGATGGTCATTTTTGAGGCCAAACATGCTGTTGCCGTTGCAATAACCGTATCGCCTGCTCCACTTACGTCAGCAATGTCTCTAAGATGCGCTTTTATATGCACTTGACTTTCAGAGTCTTTAATAAAAACACCATGTTCTGATAGGGTGACAAATGATATTTTATTTTTTAATATACTCTCCAACTGCATGACAGCATTTTGCAAATCAGTGATTGAAGACATGTCAATTGCCACGTTAAGGCCTTCCTTGATTTCCTTTAAATTTGGTTTGAAAAGAGTGACTCCTCGGTAGGCTAAAAAATTCTTTTTCTTCGGATCGACCGTTGTAACAACTCCGTGATCGTTGCAGATGTTTACAATTTCATGAATTACCCGTTCAGTCAAAACACCTTTGTTGTAATCTTCCAAAACCAAGGCATTCACTCCATTTTCTATTGATTTCCTTACACGAACCAAAAGTGCTTCCTCTTGTTTCGAAGAAATATCGTCAGTTTGCTCATTGTCAACCCTTAACAAATGTTGATGATTACCAATAACCCTTGTTTTTATTGTTGTTTTTCGGTCAGCGCTTTTTACGATACCAGAAGTATCGATTCCTTCCGCTTTAAATAGTCTTTCCAATGAATCAGCTGCTTCGTCTTCACCAATAACAGATATCATCTCCGTTTGGACTCCCAACGCAACCAAATTCAGAGCAACATTCGCTGCTCCGCCTAATCTATCTTCTTTCTTGTCAAGATTTATAATTGGAACCGGTGCTTCAGGGCTAATTCTTGTCACATTGCCAAGGATATAGGAATCCACCATCACATCACCAACAACGGCGATTTTCAATTTAGAAAATCCTTCAAAAATCTTTTTTAAATCCGTCATTTCAACAAGTCGATAGCTTTTTTAACCCTAGTCAACGCATCCAACAAAATATTCTCAGAGGTAGCGTATGAAAAACGAATACAGTTGGCCTCCCCAAAAGCATCACCTGGAACAACGGCTACCAAGGCCTCGGCAAGAAGATACAAACACAAATCGTTGGCATTGGTGATTTTTACATTTCCATTTTGAGTGCCAAACAAAGCTGATACATCCGGAAAAACATAAAAAGCTCCTGGAGGCACATTGCATTTTACTCTATCAATTTTGGAAATCAAATCGATTACTAAATCACGTCGGTTTTTAAAAGCTTGCACCATTTCCTTTAAAACAATAGGGTCCGCTTTCAAAGCCGCGATAGCTGCTCTTTGAGCAATACTGCAGGTAGCCGATGTAAATTGTCCTTGTACTTTATCACAAGCAGCAGCGATTTGTTTAGAAGCACCAATATACCCTAAGCGCCACCCTGTCATCGCCCAAGCTTTCGATACTCCGTTAACAGTGACCACCTGTGGATAAATATTTTCAAAAGAAGCAATACTTACATGTTCCCCTTCAAATCGGATATGTTCGTAGATTTCGTCCGCAATAATAACTATTTGAGGATGTTGAGCAAGGACATCCGCTATTGCTTTTAATTCATTGGACTTATACACAGAACCTGTTGGATTACAGGGGGATGAAAAGACTAATAGTTTTGTTTTAGAGGTAATTGCTTTTTGCAATTGCTCGGCAGTAACCTTAAAATCCTGCTCTATTCCAGCCGACACGATAACTGGAGTTCCTTCGGCCACTTTGACCATTTCAACATAAGACACCCAATAAGGAGCAAGAATAATCGCTTCATCACCTCTATTCAAAACACTCAACATTACATTGGCAATGGCCTGTTTTGCTCCCGTTGAAACAACAATCTGGTCTTTTCCATAGGTCAAACCATTGTCTCGTTTAAACTTTTCGGAAATTGCTAATCTTAAATCTTCATATCCAGAAACAGGTGTGTACTGCGTGTAATTTTGCTCCAGCGCTTGAATAGCTGCATCTTTTATAAATTGAGGAGTAAAAAAATCAGGCTCACCTAAGCTTAGTGAAATGATATCTTTTCCCTGATCTTTTAGTTCTCTACTTTTCTTCGACATGGCAATCGTTGCCGATTCTTCCATCGCTGCCAATCGATCTGATAATTGAATCATACTTTCATGTATTTTTCTATACTACGCAAAACTAATGAATATCATCATAGGATTCGGATTACCTGATTTTTTTCTAAACATTGTTCATTGAAAAAGTAATAATTAGTCCATTTTGTTTGCAATGAAAAAACTAATTTAGCACCAATGGACAAGATTATAGATGTACAAAAGCTAATTGAGAGCAAAAATCCGCGCTTACTTAAGTTTCTTCCTGGTTTTGTCGTGAAATATCTTGAGCGTATTCTTCATCAAAAAGACATCAATACTTTTTTAAATCAGAACAAGGACAAACACGACGAGGATTTTTGTGATGCTGTAATGGAGTATCTTCAAATTAAGGTCATTATTGAAAACCCTGAGAATATTCCCAAAGAAGGTAAATTGGTATTTGCAATGAACCACCCACTAGGCGGTATGGATGCAATAGCGCTTGTTTCTGGCCTTCGCAGTCATAAAACTGGACTGAAATTTATTGTGAACGACCTTTTACTGTTTTTAAAGAACATGAATGGTTTATTTTTGGGCGTTAATAAACATGGTAAAAATTCACTATCAAAAAGAGAACAAATAGAACAACTCTTTGCATCAGACTATGTGGTTTCAATTTTTCCAGCAGGATTGGTTAGCAGGAAACAAAAAGGAAATATCAAAGATTTGGATTGGAAAAAAACTTTTATAACCTATTCAAAAAAAAACAATAGAACCATAGTGCCTATTTTTATTGACGGCCACTTAAGCCCTTTTTTCTATCGTTTGTCGAACTTTAGAAAATTTCTGGGAATAAAGGCGAATATAGAAATGCTGTATTTATCGAATGAATTGTTTAAATTAAAAGGACAAACCATACGAATGATTATAGGTCAACCGATACCTTCCACTCAATTTACAGAGGATAAAACAGATCGAAAATGGTCTGAATTTGTGAAAGAAAAAGTATACGAACTTGAAAAATAATATGGCTACATCTCCGATAATAGAAGCAATTGATAGAGATATTCTTTTGAAGGAATTGCAAGTTTCTGGAAAAATTAGAACCACTAGAAAAGGTGGTAACGAAATTTACATTGTGGACTATCATAATTCACCTAATGTAGTCAAAGAAGTAGGCAGATTGCGCGAAATCACCTTTAGAGCATCAGGTGGTGGTACCGGCTTAGAGCTTGATCTTGACGATTATGATACTTCCGAAAAATGCTACCGTCAATTAATCGTTTGGTCGCCAGAAGATCGTGAAATCATAGGAGGTTATCGCTTTATTGAATGTAATCGAATTCTACCGTTTGAAAATACGATACCTTTATCCACGGCGCATTATTTCGATTTTACAAAAAAGTTTATCGATAATTATTTGCCGCACACCATTGAATTAGGCAGATCATTTGTTCAACCCTTATTTCAACCAACAGTGAACCCTAAAAAGGGACTCTTTGCCCTCGATAATATTTGGGACGGTCTGGGCGCAATTATTCGAACCTACCCTGAGATTAAATATTTCTTCGGAAAAGTAACAATGTACCCTTCCTATACAAGAATTTGTCGCGATGTTTTATTGCACTTCATGCACTTGTACTTCCCAGATAAAGAACACTTAATGAAGCCTTTTCAACCATTAATTATTGATCACTCAAACGCCAGTTACACCTCACTTTTTTGTGGGACTGATTTTAAAGAAGATTTTAAAATTTTAAACAATTTTGTCCGAGAAAATGGCGAGTTTATTCCACCATTGATGAATATTTATATGAATCTTTCATCGTCCATGAAAACTTTTGGTACAGCTGTAAATTCGGATTTTGGAAATGTGGAGGAAACTGGAATTTTAGTAACCATTGCCGATATTTATCTTGAGAAAAAAGAAAGACACCTCGATTATGAGTAAAATTTGGACCACCTTGCTAGTTGTATTTTCCATTCCTTTTTTTTACGGACAAGGAACTTATCAATTGGCTGTACTAAAATATAATGGTGGGGGTGATTATTATGCCAACCCAACCTCATTGCCAAATTTGATTAAATTTTGCAATCAAAATCTCAACACAAAAATATCGTCGAATGTACCTTATGTTGAGGCTGCTTCGTCTGATCTGTACTCCTACCCTTTTGTTCACATGACTGGTCATGGAAATGTTATTTTCTCTACTATAGAAGCCGAAAACTTAAGGAAATACTGCTATGGCGGTGGATTTTTACACATCGACGACAATTTTGGAATGGATGAATTTATACGAATCGAATTAAAGAAAGTCTTTCCCGGCAAAGAAATGATTGAGCTACCTTTTAATCATCCTATTTTTCATCAGAAATATGATTTTAATGGATTGCCAAAAATTCACGAACACGACAATAAAAGAGCCCAGGCTTTTGGAATTATTGAAAATGGCCGTTTAGTCTGTCTGTATACCTATGAAACCGATTTAGGAGATGGCTGGGAAGACCCACA
>JAHKAT010000111.1 GCA_018825925.1 Bacteroidota bacterium
CGCTTATAAAACCAAATTTCAAATTAGTTAACTCTCATTTTTTTGAACAGGTTCAGCGCATGAATAGTTCAAGGTTAAAGCATCAGATTTCCTCGGGTGGAGCTCAACCGTTTTTATCCTTAAAAGAAATAGGTAAACTAAAACTTAACCTCCCAACCCTCCCCGAACAACAAAAAATCGCCACCTTCCTCACCACCGTAGATGAAAAAATAAACCTCCTTAAAAACCAAAAAATCGAATTAGAGCGTTACAAAAAAGGCGTCATGCAAAAGATTTTTTCGCAGGAGTTGAGGTTTAAAGATGATGATGGGAAGGAGTTTCCGAAGTGGGAGAAATCTAAACTAAAAGATGTTGCTCAAAAAAAATCTTCGAATATTGCAGCCAACACAATTGAGGATAATAATGGCGAATTTATTGTTTACGGCGCTTCAGGTGAACTTAAAAGAATTAATTTTTATCAAGAAGAGAATGATTACATTTCGATTGTAAAGGATGGTGCAGGAGTAGGACGTTTACTTTATTGCAATGGAAAATCTTCTGTACTCGGTACACTTGAAAAAATCAGTCCAATTTCTAAAATGAACACTTATTTTTTATTTTCAATTCTTTCAAATATTGATTTTACAAAGTATGTTACAGGTAGTACTATACCTCATATATATTTTAAAGATTACTCTAATGAAAGCATTAAGTTCCCATGTCTCGTGGAACAAACCAAAATCGCCAATTTCCTTTCCGCATTGGATGAGAAAATCGCTTTAAACGGTGAGCAAATCACCAAAATGGAGGTTTGGAAGAAGGGCTTGTTGCAGCAGATGTTTGTGTAAAACTTGTTAAAAAGTAAACTTATAAGTTGATAAAGTGAAAATTGTAGATATATTTGCAGAAGAATCTCCTAACAGACTGTATGCTTTTGTATACAAAAAGGAAGGAAGTACGCAATACCATCTCAATGAATATGATCGTTTGATGGACTTGTGGACGGATGTAAATTATTTGCGTCAATATGGAAAGAAATACAAAGTGGAAAATGTCAATCAATTTGTTAAAAACAGATTGCAAGACGCCGAAAACATTCAGGATTTATTGGAGGAACTAATCCATACTCCAGAACCATTAGAACAATACTTTCAAGCATTATATAATAGTGAAACAGGAACCAAAATACTTTCATTACAAAAAGGAAAAGTCTCAAGACGAGACGGACTAAGAATTTACGCTGTTAAAATCGATGCCGATTGTTTTGTAATCACAGGCGGAGCAATTAAAATGAGTCAATTAATGGATGATCATCCAGACACAAAAGAAGAATTAATTAAAATAAAAAAAGCAAAAGACTATTTAAAAGCAAACAATGTTTTCGATAGCGAATCTTTTTACGAATTTTTAATTGAAATAGAATGAACAACAAGGAAAATTTCAAAGCTTTAGTTTCTACAGAAAAAACAAATACAGTAGAAAAAAACAGAGCAAGAATAAAAAACAGAGCCTATTTAAGAGAGTCTCAAGCTATTGCTTTGAAAGTACTCGACAAACTAGATGAGCCAGGTTGGTCACAAGTAAGATTAGCAAGAGCGATGGGGGTTTCCCCACAACAAATTACAAAAATCGTAAAAGGAACAGAAAACCTTACGCTTGAAACGCAGATTAAATTACAGGATATATTGAATATCCCAATCTTGGCAAGCTTTTATGAGCGCGAATTTGAAAAATTGGAAGATGAGATTAAATTTATGGAAAGTGAACCATATACTATTCCTGAGTTTAAATATGATAATCAAAACACATCTATTATTCGTATGAATAAGAAGATAGCAAATTATCAAGATAACGAACATGAAGAAGATCCTTATTTAATGCAAGCGTAATGGATAATAAATCAATTGGTTTTTCTTTGATCGGTTTAAAAACGGAGCAATTTGCTACGTTTTCCGAAAACTTCAACGAGAATGAAACTACTAGTCTTGATACAACTTTAGACTTCAAGATTAGCGATACTGGAAATCACTTAATTTTATTTTCAACTTTTGCTTTTGAACAAAATGATAAAGTGATAGTGAAAATCCAAATTAGTACCCATTTCAATATTAAACAAGAAGCTTGGGATTCCTTCAAAAATGGTGAGGAAATTGTATTCCCCAAAGGCTTTTTATCGCATATCGCTATGCTTTCAGTTGGTTCAGCAAGAGGAGTCTTGCATGCTAAAACAGAGGGAACCATTTTCAATCAATTTCTGCTACCAACAATCAACGTGGCTGAACTAATTGAAAAGGATGTTGCATTTCAATTAAAGTGATTAAGCTAATTATTACCTCATAAAATAAAGGGGGTTACAGCAGATGTTTGCGTAAAACGTGAAACAAAGAGAGAATCTAGGAAAAAATACTTATCAGAATAGGACACTATGACTACCCAACCAGAACAATTACTAGAAAACAACTTAATAAAGCAACTCAAAGGCATTGGCTATCAATACGTAGAAATTTTAGGCGAGGCTGAATTAATGGCAAACCTACAAGATCAACTTGAAAAGCACAACAATAAAAAGTTTTCAATTAATGAATTCCTACAGATACTAAACAAACTCAACAAAGGAAATATTTTCGAGCGTGCAGAAATTCTGCGTCAAAAATGTGATTATATCACTGACAAAGGAGACGTTGCGTACATTGAATTCATCAATATGACCCATTGGTGCAAAAATGAGTTTCAAGTCACCAACCAAATCACCATGGAAGGCGATTACTCCAATCGCTACGATGTAACCATACTAATCAATGGTTTGCCATTGGTGCAAATAGAGCTGAAGAGAAGAGGTTTAGAGTTGAAAGAAGCATTCAATCAAGTCAATCGTTACGAGCGCCACAGTTATGGGGCAGGGCACGGTTTGTTCAACTATATTCAACTCTTTGTAATCAGTAATGGAGTCAACACAAAATACTTCTGCAACAATACAATAAAGAAAAGAAGCTTTGAGCAAACCTTTTTCTGGGGAGATGTAAATAACAAACCTATTAAGCAATTGGACAAATTTGCCGAACAGTTTCTAGAACCCTGTCACATCGCCAAAATGATAACGCGTTACATCGTGTTAAATCAAACCGACAGAAAGCTCATGGTCATGCGTTCATATCAATATTATGCCGTTGAGGCGATGGTGGAGCGAGTAAAGAACAGCACAAAAAACGGTTACATTTGGCACACAACAGGATCGGGGAAAACCCTTACCTCTTTCAAGGCAAGTCAAATCCTTACCAACCTTCCCGAAGTGTTCAAAGTGGTATTTGTAGTCGATAGAAAAGACTTAGATTATCAAACCACCAAAGAGTTCAGAGCATTCAGCGATGACAGTGTAGATTCTACCAACAACACAAAAAGACTTGTTGAGAAATTCAACGATCCAAATACAAAATTGATTGTCACCACCATTCAAAAGTTGAATACAGCAATCACCAAAGACCGCCACTTGAAAACGATGAACCTTTCTCAAAACGAAAGAGTCGTTTTTATCTTTGACGAATGCCACAGAAGCCAATTTGGAGACACACATCAACGCATTGTGAGTTACTTCACAAAGGCACAACTCTTCGGATTTACAGGTACACCAATATTTGCAGAAAATGCAGCAAGCCTAAAAGGAATTAAAAAAACAACAATCGATTTATTCGAAGAATGTTTGCACAAATACATCATTACAGATGCTATTCGTGATCAAAACGTACTCAAGTTTTCAGTAGAATACATCAGTACATTCAAACAAAAAGAAATAATTCCAGACATCAAGGTAGAAGGAATAGACGAACCTGAGGTGATGAACGCCCCAGAAAGAATTGAAAAAGTAGTAGAATATATCATTGAAAATCACGACAGAAAAACGCACGCAAAGCGCTATACAGGAATGATGTGTGTCTCAAGCATTGATACCCTTATCGCATATTATGATGCGTTTCAATCCAAAAAAGAAGAAGGATTACATAACTTACGTGTAGCCACTATTTTTTCCTACGCACCCAATCAAGATGATAAGGATGTAAACACCTATCACTTCGAAAACGATGATGACAATATATTAGAAGAACCGAGGCCAACCTACAACACAGAACATCACCGAGATAAATTAGAAGCGTACATTGGTTACTACAACAAAGAATACAATACCAACTATACAACAAAAGATAGCCAATCCTTTTACAATTATTACAACAACCTATCAAAGCGCGTTCGCAATAGAGAAGTGGATGTTTTGCTGGTCGTAAACATGTTTCTAACAGGATTTGATAGCAAACCCCTGAATACATTATACGTAGATAAAAACCTACGCTATCATGGCTTAATACAAGCCTTTTCGCGCACCAATCGCATCTTAGACGATAAAAAGTCACAAGGAAACATCGTTTGCTTTCGCAATCTAAAGCCATCCACAGACGAGGCAATCACCCTTTTTTCAAATCCAGGTGCACAAGAGCAAATTATACTTGAACCATATGAAGATTACGTTGAAAAATTCAACGCAGCATATATAGAATTACTCAAGATAGCATCAACACCATCCAAAGTGGATGATCTCGTTGATGAAAAAGAGGAACTTGTTTTCGTTAAAGCATTCCGAGAAATCATGCGTTTGCGCAACGTCTTAACAACCTTCTCAGACTTTAGTCAAGATGATTTAAGCATGAATGCCAATCATTTTGAAGAATACAAAAGCAAGTATTTAGACATCCGAGAAAAAGTAAAACAAGAACAAGCCAAAGAGAAAGTTTCCATTCTCGATGATATCGATTTCGAACTAGAACTAATCCATAGAGACAACATCAACGTTGCTTATATACTTGGTTTATTGGCAAACATCTCAAAAGACGGTGATAAAGACAAACAAATAAAATCCATTCTCGACTTAGTATCAGGTGATTCTGAATTAAGAAGCAAGAAAAAACTAATCGAGGAATTTGTCAACCAAAACCGCACAAGAATCGCAGACCTCGACAACATCGAAGAAGAGTTTGACGCCTTCATGGAACAACAAAAAGAAAAAGCATTCCAAGCCTTCGCCAAAGAAGAAAACCTAGACACCCATCATCTCCAATCTCTAGTAGGAAACTACCTTTTCAGCGGCATCCAACCCACCAAAAAAGAAATCGAGCAAGCCCTACTAAAACGCCCATCCCTCAGCGAACGCTCCTCAACCATGTCCAGGATCAAAGACAAAATCTTAGATTTTATTGAGACGTTTATTCATGGAGTAACTACGAATGATTAAAATAGAACCAATGAAGTCCTACAAAAGAATAATGCTCGGTGCAAAAAGTGTATTTGCAGATGATTGCTTCAGAAACAGTTACATTGGTGCTGATTTTGACATCAATCAAGATTTAACAAACGACCTACCAGACAATTGGCGTGATTTTAATAAGAAATTCATTCCCATTTGGCAAAAATCCCATCCCGACAAAAGTAAAGTGGCTGCAGGCCTGTCATGTGGTGCATTATGGTCAATCTGTAAAGGTTTGGCAATTGGAGATATAGTAATTTGTCCCAACGGTTCAGGTTCCTATTATGTAGGCGAAGTAAGTTCAGAGTATAAATATCTACCAAATAATGAATTACCCCACAGAAGAGATGTAAAATGGTTTCCAATAGAAATTGAGCGATCAGCAATGTCAGACGCGCTGCGCAATTCTACAGGCTCCATTGGCACAGTTAGCGACATCACCAAATACAAAGACGAAATTGAGTCCTTAATAAAAGGACAGCGTCCACCAAGCATTGTTTCAACAGACGAAACGATAGAAGACCCAACCATATTTGCCTTAGAAAAATACCTCGAAGAATTTCTAGTGTCCAACTGGAAAAGCACCTCACTAGGCAAAGAATACAACATATTCGAAGAAGACGGAGAATTAGTCGGTCAACAATTCCCAAGTGATACAGGCCCAATAGATATCCTAGCCATAAGCAAAGACAAAAAAACTCTTCTTGTCGTCGAACTGAAAAAGGGTAGAGTAAGCGACAACGTAGTAGGCCAAATACAACGCTACATGGGCTACGTCAAAGACGAACTAGCCGAACCCCACCAAGCAGTCAAAGGAATCATCATAGGCCTCGAAGATGACATAAGGCTCACCCGCGCATTATCCGTAACAAGCAATATTGAGTTTTATAAGTATGAGATTAGTTTTAAGTTGTATAAATAAGGTAAATCTATGTGCACCCCAACCAAACAAATAAAACTCTGTACCTGCCCAACCGCAGAAAAACCCAAAAACAATTATTGGGTACTCCTAACCAAAATAAACTTCGAAGAATCTATAGTAGGAATAGTAAGCATTAACTTTCGATCAACCGAAAAAAGCTACATCCAAATTCACAAAGAATTAGAACAACAGCTCAACGCCCAATACCCCTTCGACAAACCAATTGAGCTAAAAGAAGAAGATATTCTAAAAATCAAAATCCCAACCGACGGCCATCCAAAAGGAGAGATTTTCAGTTTTATGTTTTCTAATTCAAAGTGGGAGACATTTGTGTCTGATTCATTGACGGAGTATGATTATGAA
>JAHKAT010000112.1 GCA_018825925.1 Bacteroidota bacterium
CAATGCCCCAAATCAACAGTTTAAATTTTATAAACTCTGGTCACAGGATGCACATATAGGCAACGGGAACTAAAGTTTTTTCAAAGGAAAGTTCCAGGTTTAAATTTAATTCATTTCTTTTTTTAAAAAATTGAAACTCAAAACACAAAATGAACGTAACCACATTATAGTTTTTCTGAAATTTGTGTGAGAATTGGTAGTGCTTATTCAACTCACATTATTCTGAAAATTTTATTAAAAAGTCTAGCAATGCTTGTTTCGATTTGAAAACCAAGTGTTTGTTAGTTTAATACATCACTTAAAGTTAATTTGTGAATAATATTTGTTTGGACCAATTTAAAATGGGTTATTTGAATATAAGTTTCGTCTATATACCCAATATACATAACTAAAAAGTATGAAGAAAGTATTACTTCTTATCCTCGTGCTGATCAATTATACTTTGTTAGCCCAAGCTCCTGTCGCAGGATTTACAGCTAGTCAGAGGACTATTTGCGCAGGTGGAACCGTAAATTTTATAGACACCTCTACAAATGCAGTTTCTTGGAACTGGTCGTTTGGTAGTCAAGCAACACCGCAAAACTCTACCGCTCAAAATCCGTCAGTAGTTTACAATACACCGGGAAATTATGCCGTTATCCTTTCGGTGTCAAATTCTACTGGTCAACAAGATGTCGTTTTTCGCAATGCATATATAACTGTAGTTTCAAATGCAACGCTTACGCTTAGTTCTGCGCCCTTAACCGACAATCAAACAATATGTTTGGGCGCCCCTATTGACAGTATTTTTTACACCGTATTTGCTGCCACTGGTGCAGCCATCTCGGGTACATTGCCTACTGGATTGTCTACCACATTTGTGTCAAGTCCATCTGGTGGAGTTTTTAAAATATTCGGAACTCCTACAGCTCCAGGAACTTATACTTTCGATGTCGTTTCTAATGGTGGCGGATGCGCCGGACAAAGGCAAACCGTAAATCTTACTGTAGAGGATGCGCCAACTTTAATATTGAGTTCTGGATCCGACAACCAACAAGTTTGTAATGGCAGTCCAATTTCACCAATCGAATTTACTTTTGGAGGTGGAGCAACGGGAACAACGATTACTCCTAGTTTAGCTGGCTCGGGCCTTTCATCCTCAACTTCTGGTAACACCACGACCATTACTGGAACTCCAACTTACCAAGGACCTCAAACATTTACAATTGAAACCGTTGGTACTGGATCTTGTTCGTCACAATCGTTAGACTTTACTATTGAAGTAAATCCGACCATTTCTCTCACATCGACGGCGGGGACTAACAATCAAACGGTTTGTGAAAACACACCAATAGACGATATTGTTTATACCATTGGTGGTGGTGCTACAGGTGCTACAACCGCCTCTCCATTACCAGCAGGTTTAACGGCTTCGTTCAGCGGAGGAACCTACACAATTTCCGGAAGTCCTACCACCCCAGGAAATTATACCATCGAAGTACAAACAACAGGTTCACCCTGCCCTCCTTTAAGTGAATTTATTTCACTGACCGTTGAAGCCAATCATACCCTTACACTGACTTCCGTTGCCGGTAGCAATTCACAAACGGTTTGTCAAAACGAAAATATTACCGATATCACCTATGTGTTTGGAGGTGGTGCTACTGATGCTGATGTAACTGGATTACCGAGTGGAGTTACTTTTTTAGTTTCAGGAACAACAGTGACGATTTCTGGATTTACAGCAACTACAGGAACATTCAATTACACTGTTACGACCACTGGAAATACATGTGTTCCTGCAACGGCAAATGGAACCATTACGGTAACTGCCGGTCCAGACGCAGCCTTAATTTCAGCTGTGGGAACAGATAATCAACAGATATGTATCACTAATTCGATAACAAATATCGTTTATCAGACAAATGCCACTACAGCAACAGCCACGGTGAATGGTTTGCCTGCCGGAGTTTCTTTTAATATCGTTGGAAATCAAATCACTATTTCAGGAACTCCAACCGTTGCCGGTAATTTTCCATATACTATCGATTTGACGGGCCCTCCATGCCCAGATGTTTCACTGAATGGTTCAATACAAGTGGACGAACTTCCTACTTTGGTTGTAAATACTCCTGTAACTGATACACAAGATGTTTGTTTAAACACACCTATCTCATTGATTCAATACACCTTCGGTGGTTCCGCAACCGCAGTGTTGACCTCGCCTTTGCCCTCGGGATTAAGTTCTTCGACAACAGGTAATGATTTTGAAATTTCAGGTACACCTAATGTGGCGGGCAATTATCCTATCACAGTATTTACGGATGGCGGAGCATGTGAGGCGGATACCTTGTACGCTCTTCTCACAGTTCAGAACGGTCCAATTGTCACACTTACTTCGGCTGTTGGTACTGACATGCAAACTCTTTGTAAGGATTCAATTATTATACCCATTGAATATACAATGAGTGGTGATGCCACTTCTCTAGTAGCAACGAATTTACCTCCTGGAGTTTCTCCCAACTTATCTGGAAATGTTCTCACTTTATCTGGTGCAGTGACTACCCCTGGGTCTTATACCTATTCGATTACAGCTTCTGGAGGGTCTTGTCCAGACATGATATTGCAAGGAACAATTGTTGTTGATGAGCCCGCTCAACTAAGTCTAACCTCTGCCGTTCCTACTGAAAATCAAAATATTTGTATTGGTAGTGCTATCGTTGATATTACGTATGAAACTTCAGGTTCAGCCACTGGTGCTGTTTCGGCTGGTTTACCGTCGGGAGTAACAGGCTCTTTTTCTTCTGGAGAATTTTTGATTTCTGGAACGCCCACAACTCCGGGCTTGTACAATTATTCTGTGACCACTACCGGTGGTTCATGTGACGCAGATACGGTTTATGGCACAATAGATGTTTCTGATTTAAACGGTTTAGCCCTATCGAGCGCACCAGGTTCTGACGCACAAGTGATTTGTGAAAATGAGAACCTTGGAACTTTAACGTATTTAATTTCTGGAGGCACGACCAATGTCACTTTGACTGGCGCACCTGCAGGAATTACAGGTTTATTGAGCGGTACTACGTATACAATTTCGGGAAGCTCTTCGGTTATAGCACTTCATAATTATACGGTTACTGCTTCGGGAGGATCTTGCCCGGATGTTGATTTAGCAGGAACAATAGACATTCAAGAAGGACCAGAGCTGACTTTATCATCTGCTTCAACCACAGATACGCAAACAGTTTGTATCAACACTTCGATTGTAGATTTAGAATATACCATTTCAGGTTCTGCCACGGGTGCTTCGTCTACGACATTGCCAACTGGAGTTTCAGGTTCTTTCGCTCTGGGCGTTTATACGATAAGTGGTACGCCAAGTGTTGCGGGAACCTATGATTTTAAAGTTTTCACAACGGGTGGACCTTGTATTGGTGATACCATGTATTGCCAAATAATAGTCGATGATTTAAATGGAATAGCCTTATCGAGCGCACCAGGTTCCGACGCACAAGTGATTTGTGAAAATGAGAACCTTGGAACTTTAACGTATTTAATTTCTGGAGGCACGACCAATGTCACTTTGACTGGCGCACCTGCAGGAATTAC
>JAHKAT010000113.1 GCA_018825925.1 Bacteroidota bacterium
ATTCAGCTTGAAATTCTGGTTCAGCTGTAATCTTTAAATAATTTTGACGCAATTCCTCTACATTTGGATATAACATTTCAGGAATGTAGGCACCTCCAAATTCGCCATAATAGCCTTTTTCGTTTACGTTGTATGACATCTTTTTATTGTTTAATTGTAGCAATGTGATGAATCGCATCGGTACATAATGTTATGTTTTTTAATCCAGGTTCTATTTCAAATTTACTGTTGACGTCTATGGCGCGCACCGGTAAATTCGTTTTTAAAATTTCGTTAACAGCTTCTAATTCTTCAAGTCCTATACCACCACTTAAAAAGAAGGGTTTTGAAGATGGGTATTGTTGCAAAACTTTCCAGTCAAATGTGGTTCCGTTGCCACCGGGTAATTTACCTTTGGTGTCAAATAAAAAGTAATCACAAACCGATTCGAAAGGTTCAAGCACCGCAAAATCAAAGGTATCTAAAATTGAAAACACTTTTATGATTTCGATATTCTTTAACAATGATTTACGTAATTGACCACAAAATGCAACCGATTCTTTACCATGTAACTGTACTGCTTGTAAATCATGTTGCTTCACTTTTTTGACGATATTCTCTACCGTTTCATTGACAAAGACTCCTGTTTTTTTTATGGATTTTGGTAAATCAGGAATTTGTCCATCAAAATAGCGAGATGATTTCTCCCAAAATATAAATCCCATATAATCGGGTAGGAGTGCACCTAGCTCAACAATGTTGTCGGGGTATTTCATACCACAGATTTTTATCCCCAGCCCGGCCCTTCCGCCGCGGCGGAGAGCTGACGTTGTGTTATGTTTGATTGTGTTGTTCATTGTTTTCCGATGTAGCATTCCATTTTTCTGGCGAAATATGGAACGCTTTGTTTACTCTTTCTTTTTTTATTTCCCCACAAAAGGGGAGTTCCCTCTTCGGGGGCTAGGGGGATTATAGTTGCTTAATAAATCCGGTTGCTGCTTGACCAGCGTTATCAGTTTTCATAAAGTTTTCCCCTATTAAAAATCCTTTGTATCCGTAAGGTTTTAATTCCGTTATTGCTTCGATCGAACTGATACCGCTTTCAGAAACTTTTACAAAATCATTCGGAATCAGGTCTGCTAATTGCTTGCTGAAATCCAAACTCACTTCAAAGGTTTTCAAGTTTCTATTGTTGACACCAATCATGTCTAAGGTTGGCATAATCGATTTTTCCAACTCTTCTTGATTGTGTACTTCTAGTAGCACTTCTAATCCTAAACTTTTAGCAAATTCAGATAAGTATTTGATTTCGTCACGCGTTAGTACCGCTGCGATTAGCAAAATTAAATCTGCACCATGTGCTTTTGCTTCTACTATTTGGTATTCGTCTACGATAAATTCTTTTCGCAATAACGGTATATTCACTGAGGCTCTTGCCAATAGTAAATCGTCTAATGATCCACCAAAATATTTTCCATCGGTTAAAACTGAAATTCCGCATGCACCGGCACTTTCATAACCTTTGACCACTTCTTCAACCGTAAAGTTGTGATTAATAACCGACTTAGAAGGAGAACGTCGTTTGTGTTCTGCGATAATTCCGGTAGTGCTTTCCTTTAAATTTTGACTTAAAGAAATCGTTTCTTTCGAGAAAAAAACTGAAGCTTCTAATTGTGAAACCGGAATAATGCTTTTTTTGAGAATGACTTCTCGTTTTTTATCAACTATTATTTTATCGAGTATGTTCATGATTATATTATTTGTTTAAAGTTTAAAGTTTAAAGTTTCAGGTTCCCAGTTTGTGTAACTTGAAACTTGAAACAAAAAAAACTTAAAACTAACTTTTGCTCAAATCCTGCAATTTTGTTAATGCTTTCAATCCTTTCCCTGATAGTAAGCTCTCTTTGGCTTCAGCGAAACCTTCTAATGGTGTGCAAGCTGTTACTGTTGCGATTGCCATGGCAGCATTAGCGCAAACCACGTTATTTTGTGCTTCGGTTCCTTTACCTGAAAGTATATCGATAAACATTTGCGCCGATTCGGCAATTGTTTTTCCACCTTCGATTTCGCTTTGCTTCAATTTATCTACATTGAAAGTCTCGTGAGAAAGCATTCCTTCCATTTTACTAGTAATAATTTTGGTAGGACTCGTTAATGAAATTTCGTCATAACCATCAAGCGAGTGCAGAATCGTGAAATTCACATCAGTGTTTTGATATAAGTAGGCGTACATTCGAGCCAACTCTAAATTGAAAACCCCAACCAATTGATGTTTTGGAAACGAAGGGTTTACCATTGGTCCTAACATATTAAAGAATGTTTTTACGGCGAGTTCTTTTCGAATAGGCCCTACATTCTTCATAGCTGGATGAAATAGAGGAGCGTGTAAAATACAAATTCCTGCTTGATCGATTGAGCGTTCGAGGAAAGAAGCGTCATTACTGAGTTTGATTCCTAGATTTTCCATCACATTACTTGAACCAGAGATTGATGATAGTCCGTAGTTCCCGTGTTTTGCCACTTTTATACCTGCGCCTGCGGTAATAAACGATGCCAAAGTTGAGATGTTAAAAGTGTCCTTTCCGTCTCCACCAGTTCCGCATAAATCGATAGCATTGTACTGCGATAAATCCACTCGAATGCACAGATCTAATAGGGCCTCGCGAAAACCTGCAAGTTCTTCAATACTCACACTACGCATCATGTAAACTGTTACGAAAGCTGAAATTTGGCTTGGGTTGTAACTTCCATTTGATATATTAACCAATACATTTTTTGCTTCTTCTTTTGAAAGCGTTTCGTGATTGATTAGTCTATTTAATATGTTTTTCATTTTGTTGTTTATAGTTTTAGGTTTAAAGTTTCAAGTTCTAAAATTGAACATTATGCTTTTACCCAATTTTCTAACATTCTTTTTCCGTTGGGTGTCAACACACTTTCAGGGTGAAACTGCACACCGCGTACGTCGTAAATTTTATGACGCAAAGACATAATTTGGCCATTTTCATCAAATGATGTTGCCTCAAGAACATCTGGCAAATCTGTGTTGACTACCCATGAATGGTAACGTCCCACTTCAAACTCTTTGCCTAAGCCTTCGAATAAAAGTTCGTCATCAACCACCGTTTTCACATTAGTAGCAATCCCATGATACACTTTATCCAAGTTTGAAAGTGTTCCGCCATATACTTCTCCAATGGCTTGTTGACCTAAACACACCCCGAAAATACTTTTTGTAGGGCCATACTTTTCTATAACAGCTTTTAACAATCCTGCTTCTTCAGGAATTCCTGGACCTGGAGAAAGTAATATTTTATCAAAGTGAGCGATATCGTCAATAGCAAATTCGTCGTTTCTATATACCGTCACTTCGCAGTCTAAATCCTCTAAGTAGTGCACTAGATTGTATGTAAAGCTATCGTAATTATCTATAACTAGTATTTTCATTTTTTTATTGAAAATTGAAAGATTTAAAGATTGAAAAAATTGTGTTAACTAATCTTTAAATGCTTAAATTATTAAATCTTTTAATTATTTTTTAAATTGTTTCAGCTAGATCAAGCGCTGTATTCAGTGCTCTTAATTTGTTATACACTTCTTGCATTTCGCTTTCTTCATCAGAGCTTGCTACAATTCCGGCACCGGCTTGTGAGTGCAATTGATGGTTTTTACTTAGGAACGTTCTAATCATGATGG
>JAHKAT010000114.1 GCA_018825925.1 Bacteroidota bacterium
AAACAGCTTTTGGACTTTTTATTCAGCTTAAAAAAAGTAAATAATTTCGGTTTATCATTTTTGGAATAAAATTTCTGACACAAGATTGAAAAGAATTTGTTCAAATTATAATTAAATTACATTTGTAAAAACCCGCTAGAAATTTATAATTCTAAATCTAGCATTTGACGACAAAATAACTCTTGCTCAAAAAATTAGCTTGTAAAAAAATGAATAACAACCAGATAAAATGTCCCAACTGCTCCACATTAATTGATGTACAAGACATCCTTGCTCATCAGTTGGAAGATGAAATAAAACAAAAATACCAAGCACAGATTTTAGAAGAGAAAAAGAAATTTGAAGCGCAGGAAAACAAATTGAAAGAAGAAAAACTTGCCTTTGAAGAAAAGAGAAAGCAGGAAAACGAACTTTTTCACGAACGGCTAGAAAAGCAACTGAAAGAAGATAGAAAAGCAATAGAGGAGAAACTTAAAATCAAGTTGAACGAAGAGCAAGCCGACCAATTCAAGGCTTTACAAGAAGAATTAAATGCAAAAAGCGAACAAGTCAAAGAACTGAATCGATCCAAAGCAGAAATCGAGAAACTGAAGCGAGAAAAAGGAGAACTTAAGGAAGCGGCAGAGGCAGATGCGCAGAAGAAACTGAATGAATTACTATTGACCGAAAAAGAAAAAATTCGAAAATCGGAAGAAGACAAAAATGAGTTGAAATTCAAGGAGTTAACGAAACAGCTGGAAGATCAAAAAAAGCTTACAGAAGAAATGAAGCGCAAGCAAGAACAAGGCTCGATGCAAATGCAAGGTGAAGTTCAAGAATTGGCGATTGAGGAATGGCTCTCCACCCAGTTTCCATTGGATACCATAGAGGAAATAAAAAAAGGAGCAAGGGGCGGCGACTGCATTCAAATCGTTAATACCCGAAACGCGCAAAATTGTGGGAAAATTTACTACGAAAGCAAGCGAACCAAAGATTTTCAACCGTCTTGGATTGAAAAATTCAAAGCCGACATGCGCGTTAAAGGAGCAGATATAGGAGTTTTGGTTACGGAAGCAATGCCGTCGGACATGGATCGTATGGGACAAAAAGAGGGTGTTTGGATCTGTACTTATGATGAATTTAAAGGTTTGAGCTCTGTTTTGAGGGAAACAATAGTGAAGTTGAATTCAGCCATCGCTTCCCAAGAAGGAAAAGGCGACAAAATGCACATGCTCTACGATTTTTTAACTAGCAACACCTTCAGAATGCAAATTGATGCTATTGTAGAAGGGTTTAGCTCTATGAAAGATGCGTTAGAATCTGAAAAAAGATCAATGCAACGTATTTGGAAAGAACGCGAAAAACAAATAGAAAAAGTAATTTATAACACGATTGACATGCATGCTTCTATTCGTGGAATTGCTGGAAATGCGGTTCAGGCAGTTAAGGCCTTGGAATTACCAGACGAGGAGAATTAAGCATTTTATGAAAGAGTAATTCATTAAGCACACATAATTAAGGTTTTTTTAAGAAAAGTTAAAAAACTCAGCAAATGAGGTAGTTACAGCTGTATTCGCAAAGGATGATGTTTATTTTCTGAATACATTTATTTATATATGTACATTCGTGAAAACAATAGAACATCTTATGAAAACAAAATTACTTTTATTTACAAACCTATTTTGTTTTGGCGTGTTTGCCCAAACAATTTCAGAAGGCTTTGAAAATGTCACGAACTTGCCCGCAGCAGGTTGGGCGCAGCAGAATCTTAGTACTCCTGTAGGCACAAACCCAAATTGGGATCAGGGGGTTACAGGTAACTTTCCCGCAAATTCAGGCGCAGGATTTATAGGTGTTGGGTTTAATAGTGTTGCTGGAGCGGCAACCATTAGTAACTGGTTGTTCACCCCCAATAGAACTTTTTCCAATGGCGACATTATTACGTTTTTCACAAGAACTGTAGACGGACCGCAATACGCCGACAGAATGCAAGTGAGGTTATCATTGAATGGAGCAAGCGTCAATGTAGGTACTACGAATACTTCTGTAGGGGATTTTACGACTTTACTTTTAGACGTTAATCCTACTTTGATAGCCACTGGTACAGGGTCTTATCCAAGCGTATGGACACAATTTACAATCACAATATCAGGTTTAGCGACTCCAACATCTGGGCGCGCTGCATTTAGATACTTTGTCCCGAATGGCGGCCCAAGTGGTTCTAATTCAGATTACATTGGGATTGATCAATTTGTCTACACACCTGCAGGTTCAGCAGCTCCCGACGTGAAGCCAGTTTCTTTTATAGGACAATACAAACAAATACCTTATAGCCAAAGAAGTGCAATGCCTTTGGAAGGAAAGATAGAAAACATTGGAACAGCTGTAGCGACTGATGCAAAAATCACAGTCAAAATTTTCCAAGCTCCTAATTTCACAACCCCTTTACAAACCACCTCAAGCACTCCAGCCTCTTTAAATGCAGGCGCAAATAGTGTCTTCGCGGCAGGTTCTTTTTCCCCAACTAGTGTTGGAGTGTATAGAGTAGAGTACGTTTCAAGTTGCACCAACAATGCATCGGCTTTAAATGATACACTCATTTATGAATTTGAGTTAACTCCGAAAACGTATGCCAGAGATAACGGTGTATCCAATTTAGCTTTAGGAATAGGAGCCGGACCAGTAGGGAATTTAGGTTCAATTTTCACAATAAATGCTGCTACACCTATTGATTCTGTATTCTTTGCCATTCAGAAAGGCGGCTCTGTTAATACACCAGGAGATGGAGTAGGAGATTCTACACGAGTACATGTTTATTCGGTAACCAATGGACTTCCAAACACGCTTATAGGAAGATCAAACAATTATATTTTTACCCCAGCAGATACTTTAGGATTAACTCAGAAAACTTTTGCCGTTCGCAGTTTAGCTGGTGCAACTCTTACTCTTAATCCAGGTCAGTATTATGTTGGGTTAACGGAAAACCAAACCAATTTGGGACTTGCATTTTCTAATGTTATTTTTACCACAAACACAGTTTATGCCTCGTGGACAGGGCAAGCTTGGGCACCTGTGGAAAACTTTGGATCAGGTTTCGCGAAGTCGCCAATTATACATCCGATTTTAGCATCATGTGAAATAACGGCCACCACATCTACATCTCCTTCGAGCTGTGGCGCTTCTGATGGTTCGGCAACTGCCACACCAACAACTGGAGCAGGTCCATATAATTATTTATGGAGTAATGGGGCAATTGGTCAAACAGCTAACAATTTGGCTGCGGGAACTTATACCGTAACTATCACCGATGCAAATTCTTGCAAAGTGACTGTAACGGCTATTGTTTCTAATCCAAATGCACCTAATGCTAATATTGTTAGCCAAACTAATGTAGAATGCAATGGTCTAAGTTCTGGAATGGTCACCGTATCAGTTTCTGGAGGTGTAGCACCTTATGATATCGTATGGTCTACTGGAGCTATTACTTCTACCATATCTGGATTGGCGGCTGGTGTTTATGTAGCCTATGTTACCGATGACAACGGCTGCACGACATCTGCAACTGCAACTATAACAGAACCTGCAGTTCTAGTTTCATCTGTCGATTCAAAATCGAATATTTCTTGTTTCGGATTGAGTGATGGGGAGGTTATCGCTGCTGTAACTGGAGGCACGCCAGGGTATACTTATTTATGGTCAACAGGAGCTATTACTCAAAATATTACAGGGGTAATTGCAGGAGTTTATACTTTAGATGTGACAGACGCCAACGGTTGTACGAGTAATTTGTCAGTAACTTTAACAGAGCCAACGGCCATTTCTACAACTATATCCAGCACCATATCCAATGGGTCGGATGGTACGGCAACAGTTACAGCAACAGGAGGTACTACACCTTATAGTTATTTATGGACACCATCTGGTCAAATAACTGCAACAGCCACCGGTTTAGCTGGGGGAAATTATTCTGTAACAGTAACAGACAACAATGGATGTACAAAAACGGAATCGGTATATGTTGGTAGTTTAGGAATCAAAGAAATAAACGGAAATGGAGTCGTGAAACTTTATCCAAATCCAACATCCGACCTATTAAATGTTTCTTTGAGTTTTAACGAAACAGAAGATGTAAAAGTGAAATTAGTTTCAGCATCTGGTCAAATCATTGACAACTATGTTTTCAATGGTAAATCGGTAAATGTATTATCGACAGAAAGACTAGTTCCTGGCATCTATTTCTTAGAAATAAAAAGTGAATTTTCAGAAATGTTGATGATGCGCTTTGTGAAGAATTAGAAAAAATATAATCAAGTAATTAGGGTGCTCGTTGTGAAATGAGCACCCTTTTTTGTTTGGGATTTTTAGAAGAAAGCAACTCTGTTTTTAATGAAAATTGACTTTCTTTGGAAAATGAATTGGATCTATTATGTCGACCTTTTTGGAACAGGAATCTTCGCAATATCAGGCGTACTGACGGCCATACACAAAAGGTTTGATTTAATAGGCACTCTTATCATAGGGTTTGTAACAGCAGTGGGTGGCGGTACGATTCGAGACATTTTAATAGGACGGTTCCCCGTAGGATGGTTGAAAGACAACAATTATTTGTTAGTCATTTTTATCGGATACATAGTGGCCTATTTATTCAAAAACCAAGTGCTTAAGCTCAGAAAAAGCATGTTTCTTTTTGACACGATTGGGATAGGAATTTTCACAATTTCTGGTATCGAGATTGCTCTGGCAGTAGGATTGAGCCTTGAATACAGCTTGATAATGGGAGTAATTTCCGCCTGTTTTGGCGGGGTTATTCGCGATGTTTTAACCAATGAGATTCCATTACTTTTTCGACAAGAAATATATGCAAGTGCTTGTTTTGCAGGAGGATTGGTGTTTTTTGTGCTTTCACAATTTTCAGATTTTGAGAATCTAAATATTTTCATTTCGATATTTGTCGTCATCCTAATTCGCTACTTCTCCATAAAATACAGTTGGAGCCTCAACTTTAGAACGAAGTAATTTTCTGTGGATAAGATCTATTGTGGCAATGCTAAAAGGGTGGAAATCTTAATTGCGAAGCAGACTTTCAAGCACTGGATCGCAGTTAAGGTCGCTTATGCCGAGGAGATTAACCGGAAGTTTCCGTAGCGAGAGTTTTTTCTTTTGCTTCTTTTATTTTTTGCGGAAAAAAAGAAAAGTGTTTACACAACATATTAAAGGTTACTTTCAATCAAGGCACTCCCAATATCTTTGAAAGGTATACAATAAAGGAAAACAGTATAGACAGAAAGGGCAAATACTTAGAATTGAGATAAAACAAAAGAACTGGAGTCCATACAGATTAGAGAATAAAATTGATACACTCGAGGACTTTATTAAGTGCGATAAACGTTTGTTTATTAATGACCTTTTGTTTAGATGGAATCAGGTTTTATTATACGACCCAACAATGAAACAAACCAATTGGTTAAAATATAGGGATGTGAACTTTTGGAGGGATGTGAGTATAAAAAGTAGACAAACGTTTGGTAAACATAAAAGAAGATTGCGCAAACTTAATCGTTTAGAATCTGAAAACATTCAACAAACCATTGCAGAATTAATGTGTCAAAAGGTTAATAAACTGGAGGAGGTTACGAATTGCAACTTTAGTGGAGGGATTAAAACTTGTTTGATAACTGGAATAGATATTTCAATGCAGAAAAAAGAAAGTTTTTTGTCATCTCATTCAGGACTTGAGAACCTCAGCCTTTAAGTCCCGAATGAATTCAATTGCTTTGAAACAAAAGTTTCTAACTTCAAACTGGCGCGATAGAAGTGTTCAGGTTCAAATTAGGGAAATTGCACATAATATTAGAAACCATTATTTCAACCTAATGAACCGCAAAAAGAAAGAATCAATTCAACTTTCATTTGGGTATTAATTTCTTATTGGGGGTTACGTTTTGTAGGTTTAAATATACTTACAACCCGTAACCCCTTTATTTGAAACGTGTTTTGTTTTGAATTGTAATTATTAATACATTTGAAAAAATATACTATGAAAAAGATTTACTTTTTATTGTTTTCGCTATTTCTTTTTGGGTGTAAAAAAACTTATCAGGTTCAAGTAATTCCTTCTGATGCAAAATGTGGTTATATTAGAATTGAAAAACCCTCAGGTTATGAATCTGTTCAAGGTTCTGGTGGGATTATTTCCATTAAAGAGGGTGAAAAAGTGCGAAGTTCTATATCTTATTTTGATGGAATAACAGACGATTTTGCAGTGTACTATACGGATGTTCAGGACGTTCAGGACTCGAAGTACATTCACTATTATTCAAAAGGTTCGGTTGTCGAGTTTACAATTAAGTAAAAACTGTACTTGTAACCATTCAGTACATTTTAATTTCTATGACTTTATAGTGTCACACGCGTGTAGGTACCTAATCCTTTTCGTCAGTCAGTGCGCACGTATAGGGTTTAATTTTACAAGGTCTGTTCTCGTGTGTGTAATAACGTGTAATAATTTTATAAAGTCTGACGCGTGTATACAATTCCCGACAATTATGTTACGCAATACGCGCACACTAGGGAAAATAAATATGCCACTATCAAAACGTGTGTGTGACGACTTTCAAATAATTACCGAAGAGTACGCGCGCGAGGGAATGACTGTACCCATAACAGTAACCCGAAAAGGTAGATAATT
>JAHKAT010000115.1 GCA_018825925.1 Bacteroidota bacterium
TGCTACAACTAAAAAGGAACAAACTGATTGCTGTAAGTGAAATTGTTATTTTATTCATAATCTTAAGGTTCTATAATTATTTTTTGAGTTGCTTTTTCATAAGTGGTTTCAAGGGTGATGTAATATACACCACCCTTGACAAGGTTTTTAATCCTCTTTGAGTAGGTGTTTTCGCCAACTTGCAAATTTTGTAAAGTGGTATTTTCTATTTGTTTTCCACTTGCTTCGCGAATGTTCATCTTAACTTCAGAATTGGTTTTAAGATTGAATTTGACAGTAAATTGTCCCTTGTTCGGATTAGGATATACTTGCATTTGCAATGTTCCGATGCTTTGATTATTCAATTCGTGAATGCCCACCTTTGAATTTTTAATTACAAATACCTTAAATATTTGACTACTTGCACTGCTTTGTGAACCTGTATTTGTGAAAAAGATGTTGGCTGCTGTGCTGCTTATACCGCCATAGATATACCCTACCAAAGTAGTGTCAGCCATAAAATCATCTAATTTTAAAACCTCATTATTGTATCTAGGTAAATTTTCAACAGGAATAAATTCAGAACCAGCACCTAGTAAAGTGGGCATTTCAATTGGTAATTTATATTCAGCCATTGTGCCACCTGCATCCCTTGTAACTCGTGCAATGGTTTTTACAAACGGAACATTGTTGTCTTGAACCAATATTCCTAAACTATCATAATATTGAGCAATGCCGCCAAAAAACAGAGTGTGCATTTCATTGTTTAAAGCACTATATAATGGAATATGGGCACAATGGTAGTGGTTGTAATATTGAGAAAAAGCATTGTTAACCAGATGTCCTGTGCTGTCGATGTTTACACAGTTTAAAAAAGGTAAATTAACCCCGACTTGAAATACTCCCGAAAAGGCAGTTAAACCTTCTTGGCCTGCAGGCATTATTTGCGGTACAACATTATAATCTCTCCTGTGAAGATTTGTAGCGTCATTTATTGTACTTAAATGGGTGATAGAAAGTGTCACTCCGTTATCTGAAATTGTGAATTTCCTAATTGCATTAGTATATTCCTGAATAAACCCGGGACCATTATTGGGTCCCATAGGATTATACCTACCTATAAATTTCTGACCACCAGTTAAATAAAACGTGTTGTTTATTTTATTGAGATAACCGCCAGTAACAGCAAACATTGTGTCTGTTATCTGCCGGAAATTTGATGTAAAGGATGTTGTGTTGATAACTGCATTTATAACATCCGGAACTTTAACAGCGCTAAGATTGGGGTAGGTGATATGGTCAGCTGACGTGTTGCTATAACCATATCCACCTGCCAAATATAAATAATCTCCCTCCTGAAAAAACTCCATATTGGTTGAACTTAATTGTTCTTGTAAACCAGTTGAAAGTGTTGACAATGGAGCCGACCATTTTTGTTGAGCAACTGGATCAACCACGATCAATTGATTGTTATGTCCTGCCACATCAAAGGCTGCAAAAGGTTGTCTTTGATGCAAACCATCTAAACGTCCACCAATAATTAACCACTTCCCATTATGATGTCCCCAAGCGTATGCTTGAACACCTCCTAAATCACTTATATTCATCGGTTCAAGGGCAATTTGAAAGGGTGCTGTTTGAGCAATGCTTTTTGAAGCAAAAGCAATTAATAGTATCACTATAATTTGAATTTTGTTCATCTTCTAGTTGTTTTTTAACAATGTTAATACCGCTTGTATCATATTGTCTCCGTTTCTACTAATGTCCAATTGAAAGTTTGCAACTCTCCATTTAAACATTTGCAGTCGGAAAGTACCCATCACGATATGCATTAATTCATCGGATGTTATTGCATTTGTAAAAACTTTCTTTTGTTGGCCCTCCAAAATAATAGGCATCAGGTGTTTCATTTTTACACCCATTATTTTCAATATAGTTTCATTTATACGTTGACTTTCTTCCATCAGTCCGTCAGAAAATACAGCCACTACAAAGTGAGGATTCTTTTTAAAAAATGAAAATTGATTTTGAAACAACGTTGTGAATTTTTCTTCGGGTGATTGATCGATGGAAATTGCATTTGTATAGCGTTCATCCATACTTTTTGCAAGATATTCGAGTAAGGCGATAATTATTTCTTCCTTACTCGTAAAGTGTCTGTAAATGGCACTTTCAGAAAACTTCATTTCCTTAGCAAGGTTCTTAATTGTTAAACCACTTACTCCCGAAGCAGTCAGTATTTTACCTGCTGCTTCTATAATTTCAAGTTGTCTTTCAGAAATTGTTGTTGTCATCCGTTATTTTTTTAAGAATGAAGTATACATCCACACTTGTTTTTCCTGAAAACGGATATAGTCGCTCATCAAGGCATTTGTTCCTTCATCGTTTGCATCAGTTGCCTTTAAAAGAATTTCTCTTTGCAGTACGATGACTGTTTTATATGCTTCAAGAATATGTTCCACTGCAACCAAACCATCAGAAATTTTCTTGCTTTCTTTAATGGTAGATATTTTCGCATACTGTGAATAACTGTGTTCGGGTGTATATCCCAATGTTAATACACGTTCAGCCACTTCATCAATTTTCAGAAACAAATCATTGTAGAGTTCTTCAAATTTCAAATGCAGTTCGAAAAACTTTTCACCTTTAATGTTCCAGTGAAACCCTCTTGTATTTTGATAGAAAATAGAATAGTTAGCCAATAACTCATTCAATTTTTTTGCCAAATCTTCGGCTTTATCTTGGTGTAAACCAATTGCATTTATTTTTTTCATCTTTATTTATTTTTTAAGGTTTGTTATTTATTACGTGATAGATTTCATTTTCAAAAAGGCAACTCCTAACCAAATCACAGAAACTGTGATGGCAATACCTCCAATTAAAACTAAAGCAGGAGGTAAACCAAAATAGACCTCAGTTAATATTCCTATTGGCATTAATAAGCCAGTAAGTGCTAACCAAGAAATGGCTTTCACGTTTTGGAGTTTGTCTCTGAAGTGTAGAAGCAAATAACCAATTAGAATGTTTAGTAGGGCGAATAAGTTCCCGTGAACGTGGGCCAATCTACTTTCAAAGTGCTTGCCGAAACTGTATGAGTTTACCCACTCTTCTTTACCCGGAGCAAAGTCACGGAGATAAATGAGTATGAATCCGTAAGCCATAAAAAGTCCCATTGTCAGAAAACCTATTGCAATGTTGTTTTTACCGTTCATTTTAATTGTACATACTATGTTAGTGAATGTTTACTAACAAAGATAATTGATTTCTAACCACTTTTGCAAATTTTTTTTAAGGAAACCCCAAATGTGCCAATATGGTCGGGCCAACTTTTTGTAAAAGGTCCGAGAGAAAATTTTTTAAAACAAACACGCAGGCCTGGGTGTCGGCAAACAAGTCTGATCGGTGTCGGGTTTCTGCAAAATTTTGAATCGAGTTTTTCCGTTCGAAAACTACTTAGCCAGTAAAAAGTCTAGTCGTTTTGATGTCCTCTTAATGGTTGAGTGGTCGTCTCTTCAGCTTATAACGTTTAGTATGTGTAGTGCCGGCGGTTTCAGACATTAAGTTAAGCACCCAGTTTGATATTAGCCAAAACCCTTATTTTTATTACTAATTTGCCTGTTTTTATATACATCTTAAGTATGATTCTATTTAAGATAAAATCAATTTAGTCATTGTAATTACTCCAATAACAAGTATTAAGAATAAGGAAAGTCTTCGGAATTTATATTGAGGTATGTAGTTTAGTATCTTTTTTCCTATAAATGAACCTACAATACCAATTAAAAACAAAAAAGGAACATATTTTAAGTCGTGGTTGTGGATATATCCATTGTTGTAGTATACAAATGTTCTTGAAAAATCTATCAGAAAATCTATAAATGCTGAAGTTGCAATAAATGCACTTTTTTCTAAATTGAATGACGCCATAGTCAAACCCCTGATAGCTCCTCCTGTGCCTAATAACCCAGCAGAAAAGCCTGAAAAAGCTCCTCCTATAATTGCATTTTTATTGGTTGGAGATATAATGAGTTTTCTTTTGATCAGAAATAATAAGCTAAATCCCACAAGGAATAACCCTAAAAAAATTTCTAAAACAGTACTATCTACAATTTTCGAAAGTAAGCCTCCAACTACCACAAAAACAACAGAGGGAATTCCGATAGTTAATAATAACCTTTTGTCTAGTCCTTTTTTAAACAAGAATATTTTACTCAAATTACTAGATAGGTGAAATATTGCGGTAAGTCCAAGGACAGATTGAAAGTCAAAATAAAAGCCACCCAATGGTACAAAGAAAACGGATGAACCAAAGCCACCAATTGTGCCAATAATTTCAGCTAATAAAGCTAAAAACAAAAAAATAAAATTTAAATCCTTCATTCGGATATTACTTTGATTTCTCCTTCAATAGAACAAGAGGATTTAACGGTATTAAATATAGTACCAAATTTTTCAATATTTTTTTTGAGCAATTCAACATTCAAGGTACTGTCGTTGCTATAGATCTTCAGTTCATAATTAATTTTATCTATTCTGGGAGGTTTCTCTAATCGACTTGCCTTTACTAGTATTTCAGCTTTTGAATATTCATATTTCATAAAAACAGAAAAACGTTCCACATTTTTTAGAATACAGGATGAAAATGAGCCTAAAAAAAGTTCTGCTGGATTTGGTATTGTATTTGCAAATTCAGGTGTAATTCCAAAATTAATCTCAGATTGCTTTATTTTAATTGAAGCACTTTTTTTTGAAGATGAACTTGCTTTAACTGAATATTCCATAGTTGTATTTTGTGTTTTTATTTTTTTTAGTTCCAGATGCGACAAAAACTCCGCCACGATTGAAAGAATCATCTACTTTAAAATCTGAGACTTTGGTTTTTAAATATTGCCAAATTGGTCTGTCGACTTCTCCCTTTCCAATCCATTTGACAAATTTCCCTCTTAAACTGGGTTTATCAAGATACCAGTCCAAAATGACAATTCTACCGTTCGGGTTTAATATTGAGATCATATTGTCAATTATGTTCCTCCAATCTGGAAGTCCTGAAAGTCCGAGGTCACAAAACACAGCATCAATTTTGACTTGTCCTTTCTTTTCCGAATATTGCTCAAGCCATTTTTGGTCAATTTTCGTTGCGTTTTCTAATATCAAATCAACGTTTGTCCATTCATTTTTTTTTGTTTTTCGTTTTGCTTGGTCGAGCATTCCGTTTGAAAGGTCGATTCCTATTATTAGTCCAGAATTGTATAATTTTCGTTGAAAAAATTTAAAATTAACTCCCGTTCCACATGGTAAATTCAATATCGTCTGTCCTTTTTTTATTCCCAGTTCTTTAATAGCATAATCCCGTGATTTTTTATAATAACAATTCGAGATGTAGTCATAAATTCCTGAAATCTTATCATAATAGGCAATAGCTTTTTCCTGTTCCTCGTTCGTTCTGTTCATATTAGTTTCCTTGGTGATTTTTTCAGCTTGCAGGTAACGGTTAGTGTTGTAGCTGTTGCGGGATTTGGAGCGCAAATATATCCACCTACACCGCCGCCCCGCACGCCTTTTAAAATAAACAAAAAGTGCGGGAGTTTAATGAACTGCACTCAACTTCCACACGTCAACCCGCAATAGCTACAACACCTGTGTGTGTGCCCTGCATGAGCAGGAGCGCACACTAAGTGAAGCTCACTGAAAAATTCAAAA
>JAHKAT010000116.1 GCA_018825925.1 Bacteroidota bacterium
ACTTTTTTAAGTTAACTATCCTTCGCCAAAATAAAGCCAAAATTATTCCTCTCAAACACTTTGATTTTTTTTATAGTTTAATTGTTTGAATACAAGTTATTTAATTATTTTTTATTAACTTACAAGTAAGTTTAATCGACTAGTTTACCCATTGTTTATTTTCATTTTGAATAATAGATTTTCATTTTGAAAATAAAGTTTTTAGCTAGTTTTGAAACTTAGACCTGTTTAGGCCGTAAAGTCACTTAAATTATCTATTTTCACCAAGCAAGTTACTTTCTAAAGTACTTCTAATTATAAAATGAGCCCAAAGCAAACAAAAGCAAATAACGAGTTAAAAAAGAAGGTAATTCCAAGTTCTTTGGATGATAAATCGGTATTTAATGTTTTGGTTTTTGACGATAATCCAATGGATTATGAGCTCATTCAGTTGTATCTAAGAAACGATAAGCAGTTTCAGCTAAGCTATGTTTCAAATTTCGAACTGTTCAAGGTTAAAATTGTAGACACAGAGATTGATGTGATCATTTGTGATTTCGATTTGGGCAGTGTGACAGCCTTGGATGTTTTCGAATTCTTAAAATTCAAAAAATTTAATATTCCATTTATTGTCGTTTCAGGGGCGCAAGGTGAGGAAAGAGCAGTCGAAATATTAAAAACAGGGGTGACAGATTATGTCTTGAAAGACAAATGTGATAAATTACCCTTTGTGCTCACTCGTGCTTTAAAAGAACATGAAAAATATGTTCACGAGCAATATATTTTAGACCGTTTAAAGGAAAGTGAAAACAAGCTTCGGGAGATTTTTAACTCCATTATTGATGTCTACTTCGAATCTGGATTGGATGGTATTGAACGGGTAATCAGTCCTTCTGTACTAACCGTTTTAGGGTATACCCCAGAAGAAATTATTGGTGGTAAAGCTACCGATTTGTATGTCAACCCTGAAGAACGTAGCTTATTACTTCAATCATTGCTTAATAATGGGATGGTCAAGGATTTTGAAATTTCTTTGATAGCCAAAGACAGAACAATTCGAACGATATCTGCCAATGCGCAACTCATGTTGGATGAAAATAATCAACCAATAGGAATTAAAGGTGTTTATCGTGATATATCAGATAAAAAAAAGCAAGAATCCATTTTAATCCAAAGGGAGGCCCAACTGCGAGAATCTCAAAAAATGGCCAATTTAGGGAGTTGGGAAATTGATTCTGAAACGAAGAAAATAAGACTTTCAGATGAATTTTTCTTGATTTTTGAGTTGCCTCCAGATAAAATTGAAAGAAAAAATTTCTATGAATTTAGCCCCTTGATTCATCCTGATGACCGATCAAGACTGGAAGCTAATATGTTGAAGTTTATCAAAACAGGTAATGAGCTTCCGTATGAATTCAGAATTATTACCCCCAACGGAAAACTGAAGTTTATATCCACCAAAGTTTTTAAAGTAAATCGTGGTAAATCTGGAAATTTTATTTCTGGAATTATTCAAGATATTACCGATTTAAAGCTTTTGGAGGAAGAAAAAAACAATGTGCAACGCCAAGCTCTAGAAATGCTAGAGGAAATGGTGGAGCAGAGAACAAAAAAGATAGAGGAACAAAGAACCGTCATCGAGCAAAAAAATAGGGACATCACCGATTCCATAAAATATGCCAAGCAAGTGCAAATGGCAATTTTGCCAAGCAAAGAATCTATAGATGCTTTTCTGCCTCAAAATTTTGTACTTTATTTACCCAAAGATATTGTGGCAGGCGATTTTTATTGGTCGTTCCACGATGGACAACAGTACTTTATTGCAGCGGCCGACTGTACCGGTCATGGAGTTCCTGGAGCATTGGTTAGTGTGATTTGTTTCAACGCATTAAATAGAGCAGTTTCTGAATATGGGCTGCGCGAACCGGGACAAATATTAAACAAAACCAATCAAATAGTTCTTGATTTTTTCTCTCAGGGCTTGTCTGAAATTAAAGACGGAATGGATATTTCTTTGATTGCGATTGATTTTGAAAAGAAACGCATAAATTGGTCCGGTGCAAACAATCCTTTGGTTTATTTTAATGGTAGTGATTTAACAAAAGTCCAGCCTGACAAAATAGCTATTGGAAATCGAGACATAGGAAAAGGATTTACAACGCATATTATTCCATATCTATCAAAATCTTCTTACTACCTTTTCACGGACGGCTTTGCTGATCAATTTGGTGGTAAGAATGATAAAAAGTTTATGCAAAAAAGGTTTATGGCACTTATGGAATTGGCAAATGCAAAACCCATTTTGAAGCAAGAAGAGTTGTTTAACAATGCATTTTTTGATTGGAAAGGTGATAACGAGCAAATTGATGATGTTGCTGTTATTGGTTTTAAACTGCCCTAAAATTTAAACATGCAGATAAAAACGAATTCAAAGTTTCTGCTTATTACTGCTACTTCTCTCGCAATGCTCGCAATTCTTGGGTTAAGTATTTATTTCACGGATGTAAAGTGGACTGTTTTACTTTTCATACCCCTGTTCATTTTATATAAGGACAAAGTGAAACAGATTTTAATGGGAGTTTGTTTTATTGGCTTTCTGCAAATTGTTTTAGGGGTTGTTTTTTACAAGGACATATCATCCATCGTTTTTATATTAATTCAGTGGATTTTTGTTTACTGGATATTTAAAATTTTCGACAGCAAAAGTGAGGAAAGTGTAAACAAGCGGATAACCCACCAGAAATTAGAGGCTCACCCTACTAAAAATGATCTAGCTTTAAATTTTAATTCAATTTTATCTGAGTTAAAAATAGGGGTTTGGAGCTGGGATGTCGAATCCAATGAAATCAATTGGAATGATACCATGTTTGATTTGTTTGATCTTGAAAAATTGAACAAGGCTCTAACCTTTAAAGATTGGGAGAATGTTTTTATTGAAAATATTCAGAGAGAAAGGTTTAATCGCCTGATGTTTGGCGTTTTGTTGGAAGGAAGTGAGGTGGACGCTGTTCTTGATTTTAAAAGAGAAAGAGGTGATTATTCGCAACTAAGAGTGTTCGGAAAGATGAATCTCGATGAGTCTGGAAAACCGGTTGCTTTTAATGGAATTGTGGCTGATGTTACCTTGGAAGAGAAGCTTAAAAAAGCGCAGTCGGCTTATATTTTACAATTGGAGAAAATCATTGAAAGACGAACTGGGGATATAGGAGAACTACACCGTAATTTATCTCAAAGTGAAGAATTGTTTAAATCGATGAGTGAGATTGGTGCAATCGGTGGCTGGTATTTGGATTTGATTGAAGATTCAATCCAATGGTCCGAGCAGGTTTATCATATTCACGGATTGCCTCTGGGAGAAATTCGCCCCTTGGAGGACTTGATTAATTTTTATGCTCCGGAGGCCAGGGGAGTGGTTATTCAAAAAATGGAAAGATGTCGGGAATACGCAGAACCTTTTGAGTTTGAATTACCCTTTATTACCACAAAGAAAAAACGAATTTGGGTAAAATCCAAGGCGAAACCTGTTCTGAAGGATGGTAAAGTAATCGGTATAAGCGGAATTTTCCAAGAAGTAACCAGTGAAAAAACACTGCGCGAAAACCTAGTGCTAATTAACAATGAGTTGGATGCAAAAGTTGATCACTTAAGCAATGAGTTGCTGGTATTGGAAAAGGAAATAAAAACGTTGACAGAGACAGTTTCCCAGGACTTAAGAGCTCCGTTGAGGGCTATTGAAGGATTTTCTAAGGCAATCCAAGAAAATTATATAAATATTTTAGAGGAAGAAGGTAAACGCTGGCTTCATTATATTGTCGATAATTCAGTGACAATGGGTGTTTTAATTAGCGATATATTGGAGTTTTCGAGTGTTAGTAGAGCTTTCATTCAACCGGTAGAAATTAATGTAAACGAGTTAATCGAAAGGAATTTTGATGAATTAAAACTTGAATATCAAAAAAATAGTATTAAATTGAACGTTGAGAAACTACCGAAACTTAATGGAGATAGAATCTTAATAAACCTTTTGTTTAATAATTTATTGAGTAATGCTTTGAAATTTTCTTCAAAATCGGAAGAAATTAAAATTGAAATTACAGGAAGAATAGAAAACGAGTTGACTATTTATGAAATCAAAGATTGGGGCGCTGGTTTTGACCAAAAATATGCCGATAAACTTTTTGTTTTGTTTCAAAAAATGCATTCTTCAGATGAATTTGCTGGTTCCGGAGTGGGATTAGCCATCGTTGAACGAATTATTAAAAAACACAAGGGTTGGATTTCTGCAAAGAGTGCAGAAGGACAAGGAACAACTTTTACTTTTGGTATACCAATTAATTAAAAAAATATGATGGAAGAAGCAATAGATATTTTACTGGTTGAAGACCGTATTGAAGATGCTGAATTGGCAATGATGGGTTTGAAAAAACACAACCTAATTAATTCGATTGTTTGGGTAAAAGATGGGGAGGAAGCTTTGGAATATCTGCTTGGTACTGGTCGTTTTGATGGCAGGGATTCATCAATCAGACCAAAATTGGTGCTGCTCGATTTAAAAATGCCAAAGGTAGATGGAATTGAAGTCTTGAAAACAATAAGATCTACCGAAAAACTGAAACACATTCCCGTCATTGTAATGACCACATCACAAGAGGATAAGGATTTAATGAATGCCTATAACCTTAATGTGAATGCCTATATCCTGAAACCTGTAGATTTTACAAGCTTTGTCGATGCAATGCAAGCCATGGGTCTGTTCTGGTTATTATTAAATAAACGACCGTATTAATCACAATAATAATTCTAAATTCCAATAGACTTCTTAATTTTGCACCATGTTACTTTTTCTTAATGACGTAGCGGGTTCTGAGATTCTATTAATACTCGCTTTTATTTTGATTTTTTTCGGATCAAAGAGCATTCCTGGCATTGCTAGAACGATGGGGCGAACAATTCGGCAAATCAAAGATGCAACACAAGAGGTTCAAAACGAAATTTCAAAATCTGGAGCGAACATCAAAAAGGATATGAACTTGAGATCATTTGTAGATGATACTATAAAAGATATCCAACAACCACTAGATCAATATACGGATGAAGTAAATGAGTCTTTAAAACCAGATTCAACTCCTTATCAAAAAACGAAAATTCCAACTTTTCCATCGCCTACTTCTGAACACCCTGAAGTAACTGCTAAAAAGGCAGTTCAAGCAGAAAATCTAAAAAAGGAAGAAGATATCACCCCAGAAAAAGAATAATATGCGATTTAATCTTTCTGAAATAACTGAAGTCATTCGTAATCGAAGAACAGTATATCCTGAACAATTTTCAGAAAGAAAAGTGCAAAAGGATCAAATTGAATTAATACTCAACAATGCTATTTGGGCTCCAACTCATGGCAAAACGCAACCTTGGAGATTTACGGTTTTCCAAGAAGAAGGTCTGACTCATTTAAGCGATTTTCTTGCAAACACGTATCTTTCAAGTACGCCTGCCGAAAAACAAAATGATATGAAGCTGGCTAAAATGCTGAAAAGACCTTTGCTGTCTTCTGTCGTAATCGCAGTGTCTATGAAAAGAGATGTGACCAACCGAATTTCAGAATTGGACGAAATTGCTGCGGTAGCGGCTTCGGTGCAAAACATGCTGCTCTCCTGTACGGCTTATGGTTTGGGTTCCTTTTGGTCGACACCCTCTTTACTCCTAAACTCTAAAACAAATGATTTTTTAGGATTGGACGAACAGGATAAATGTTTGGGACTAATTTATATCGGTTATCCGGCAGAAGAATGGCCTAAAGGACAAAGAAAACCAATTGAATATTTGACAGAATGGAGAACCCAATAGACCATACCATTGATTTGGGTTTTGTGAATTACACCACTCACCCCGAGAACAATAAATATATCGTTTTTAGATTTGCTGATGTAAATCGAGCGAATTCTTTTGAAAGTGAGTTGAAATTAAATTCAATTTGGTTTGAAAAATCAGATGATGATAAAAGAGGTAAAAAATATGACCTGTTTGCTATTCATGCTACCGATTTTAAAAAAGCAGAAAAAATAAACTATAAGGTGGAGGCAATGCACAAAAAGTACATTATTTCTTCTAAACCTATTCGAATTGCGGTGTTTCTTTTCTCTTTAATTGTAATGACTTTGACAATTATTGGTTACTTTAAATCAAATAATAAGTTAACTGAATCAACCATTCCAACGATTCAATCAAAACCATGAGTAAGTCAATTTTTAAAAGTCAACTTGCAAGTATGAAATTACTTTTATATATATCAATTGTTGGTCTTTTCAATAGTACTTTGGCTCAAAATTCAACAGAAAAAAGAGAGAAGTATCCTACTTTTTTCTCTATCCATGGAAATGCAATCTTACCGAATACCTTTCAGCAGTCTAAAACTCTAACGATTACAGATTCGTTATCTTCAAGTACGATTAACCAAAAGGTAAGTCGGTCGTTTGGTGCTTTTTTGAGACAGTCGTACAACGATCGATTTTCAATTGAAGCTGGCTTAATTTATTCCATCCGAAACTTCAATATAGACATGGAGATTCTCGATTCCAACCTTAATGCCAGTACTTCTCTAAAATTCACCACTTACGATATTCCTATTAACGGACTTGTTTTTTTACGATTGTCTCAAAACATATATGCCAATGCAGGTTTGGGGGCCACCGTCCAATACAAGCCATCAGCGGTAGCGGTAATTACAGATGTTGATGGTAAAAATGCTTTTGCCCACGTTGGTTTGTTGACTGAGAAATTTGCCATCAATCTCAATGGCCAATTTGGAATGGAATTAAGAACTCAGAAAAATGGGTTTTTCTACATTGGTGGCAGCGCAAGAGTTCCTTTTTCTAACTTATTTGTTTTCCAATCCTCTTATCGCCACGGTTCAGCAACAACTTCGAATGCTGCTGAATTCAAAGCGGGCTATTTTGCGATTGATTTTAGATATTATTTCCATACCATTAAAAACAAAGGGGAACAACCTGTTCAGGGTCCCGTAGTTGAATGATGACAAGAGTTGAACACCTTATTTCTGCCTTACATTTAATTCCTCACCCAGAAGGTGGTTGGTACCGTGAAATATATCGTGCTAATGAAAAATTAGAGAAAATCGACCGAAATTTAATGACCTCGATTTACTTTCTTATTACTTCTGAAAATGTTTCAAAATTTCACGAAATTAAGAGCGATGAATTGTGGTTTTTTCACGAAGGTACGGGGTTGACTGTTCATGTGTTGGATAAAAACGATCACTACTCAAAACTATCTCTAGGCCTAGATATTTCAAAGGGTCAAATGCCTCAGGGTTTGGTTGAAGCGGGTAAAATTTTTGGCAGTACTGTGGATGATGAAAATGGCTATGC
>JAHKAT010000117.1 GCA_018825925.1 Bacteroidota bacterium
CTGCTGAGTAAACAAGCCGAAATCTTCTCCCCACTTGAAAGGATACTTTGTTTCGGTGAGTTTATAATTTTCTTTTTCAGAAGCATTTCTAATATGTTGAACTGCCTCGGGATGATTGATATTTGCCGAAAACTCCTGGGTCCAGCTAATTCCAGCCTTCAATTGATGCGCAGCGCAAGTTTGTTGGATGAATTGCACCAATGCATCACATTTTGTAGCCATCAATTCGGTCGACCAGCTACGAATTGTAAAATGAAGTTCACCATATCCGGCAGATATTCCATAGGCTAAATCTCCCATATTTAGGTGGACTGGAGTGACCAAGAAAAAATTTTTGTCAGCAGGTTCATTTAAAGTGATCTCATCTGCGTATTGCAATAATTCTGCGATGGCCAGGCTCGGATTGATTCCTTTTTCAGGCTCAGCAGCATGTGAAGTTTTTCCATTCAATTGAATAATTATGCTTTTTACATTTCCAGTAAACTCTTGTTCTTTAACCACTATTTCATGGCGATCAAAACCCGGTAAATTGTGCAAAGCAAAAGCAAAATCAAGTTTTACATTTTGAAAAGTTGGATCTGCTAATACCCCCTTTGCCCCCATTCCATTTTCTTCAGCCGGTTGAAACAGCAACAAAACAGTTCCTTTTGTCGGAGCTTCTTTCGAAAGTAAAAACGCCAAGCCTAGGAGAATAGCGGTATGACCATCATGACCACATTTGTGCGACACCCCAGGATTCATAGACCTATGTTCAAACTCGTTGATTTCAGAAATGGGAAGTGCATCTATGTCGCCGCGGATTAGTACAGTTGGTCCCTCCTTTCCACTTTTAAAGGTTGCAAGGACACCAGTATTGGCAACTTTCTGTATTTCAGCATTCGTTTCTTTCGACAAAAAAGTAATTATCTCTTTTTGAGTTTCATATTCCTCCTCCGAAATTTCCGGATTCGCATGAAGTTTCTTTCGAATCTTAGTTAATTGTCTGAGAATGTTTTCGTTTAGCATTTATAGTTTTGTTTCCTTTAAATTCTTTGCGCTTTACTTACGTTTACTTTTTCAAACGCATCTCCAGGTATGGATTTGTAAATCCTAATTTTTCATAGAGTTTTTTGGCTGGATTATTAGCCTCGACATGTAGTGCAATATCTCCTTCAGCACGACCAATGGCCGCCTGCATCAATGTTTTTCCTAACCCTTTGCCTCGATGACCTTTATGGGTTGCTATATAAACGAGTATATTTTCCGGAATATATCCTCCCATTCCTGTTTTATTAATGACTGTCGCTCCTAAAATCTCATCGTTTTCAGAGATAGTCATTGTAAAACCTCCGAAAGAAACAAACTCTTCCAGTGCATAATCAAAGGCTTTTAGAATGTCTTTTTTAGCATCTCCATACTCTTGTAAATGTTCGAATAGAAAATTTACAATTTCCGCCTTTTCAGCTTCTGTGGGTTTATTGAGTGGGTCAAAAATTTTAGTTTTAATCATATTGATTTACTTCTTTTTGGTTTTATTTTTTTAAAATTATAGCCCTAAAAAAGGGTTATTCATTTCTAATTTACAAAATACAAATATCTCAACACTTAAGCCAGTTTCAATTAACATCCTTAGGCAGAGTGAGATAATTTAGTCGTTTTCATGTTTTTCAAAGTCAAAAACTAAAATCGAGAATTTTAATTATTCAACCTCGAATAACTACCTAAGCTCATCTTTTGTGAGAATTACATCACGCATTCTTCCTTTTCAGAAAAAAAGAAACCATCAGAAATGTAATTGCCGAAAGACTTATTCCAAAGAAATTAGGGTCTAAACCAAAAGGCAGAGGGATGTTTGAGAAAATCAGAACTAAAGTCACTGTTCCCCCCACAACCATGCTTGCCAGGGCTGCTATTGAGGACGGATTTTTTGTGAAAATCATTCCTAAAACTGGAACCAATAAACCAGAGACCATAAAAGCGTACGAATAAAGCATCAACTCTAGTACATTTTGCATATGGGTCGCAAGAATAACAGCTATGAAACCTATAATCAAGGTTATGAACTGAGATTTCCGGACATTGTAGTTCGATTTTTTACGGCTTAAAAACGGAAGAATATCTGTTGAAAAGTTTCCCGAAGCAGCCATTAAGCATGAATCGGCAGTTGACATAATCGCTGAAAAATACGCCGACATCATAAGCCCCATTAATCCAATAGGTAAAATGGTTCTTAAAAACAAGGGCAAACCAAGTTCAGCATCTATTGGTTGGTTTGAAGGATAACCTATTTCTGCAAACATGCCCTGTTCAAAGGCAACACGAGCAAACAATCCAAGAGCGATACCCATAAAAGCCATCACCGGCCATTCAAACAAACCAGCTACCCGCCAAGCCTTTTTTGCAGTTGCTTCGTCTTTGCATGCATATATTCTCTGATACAAGGTCATACCAACAAACCAAATTGGAATGATGGTTATTCCCCAGTTAAATACTTCTGAAAACGAAACATTAGTCATGGAGAAAAACTCTGGTCCGAGTGTTGCTGAAATACTATCCCAACCACCAATGGCGAAATACCCTAAAGGAATACCAATAAAAATAAGTCCTGCCATTAAAATAATCCATTGAATGGTATCGGTATAAATAACCGCTTTGATTCCGCCAATTACAGTATACACAACGGCAATAACACCCATTAAAATTACCGCTTGAAAAATTGAAATAGACGGAAAAGTAGCCGAAGCAAGTTTAGCACCCGCTAAAATTTGAGAACTCGTAAAACCAACGTAGCCAATTAAAGAGATGATCCCTGCAACCAGTGCAACTTTGGCATTGTAGAAATGTTTAAGGGCTTGTGGAAAAGTTAAGAATTTGTAATTAGCCGCTATGGGATAAACTTTGGGGATAAGAATCACAGCACTAATCCAGGCACCTAACAAACCTGTAAAAAGCATCCAACTTCCTGAGAGACCCATGATAAATCCGAGACCGCCTAAACCGACAGAAAATCCTCCCCCTACGTCAGTTGCAACCACAGAAAGTCCGATGTGACCTACGCTCATTCCTCTACCACCTACAAAATAATCTTCCTCAGAATTGTTCTTTTTCATGAAATAAAAACCAACGGCAAGCATTGCGAGGAGGTAGACAATAAAAATACCTAAGTCGATCGGGTGTAAATCCATCTATAATTTTTTCAATCTCAAATAGAGATTTTAATTTGTAAAATCAATTTTTAATGGAGTTATCCGCTTTTACTAAGTATTGAATAAACACAAAGTGAAAGAAAACCCCATTGCCATAATATTAAACCTTTTGGCCGATTGACAATGAAAAATCGATTTTTTTTCTGTTTTTTAGTGGTTTTTGACGATTTTTTGCAAAAAAAATGACATTATTCTCGTTTTTAAAACTTTTGTCACTTGGTAAATTGGATTAAAAAAGATTAGTTGAATTGTATAATTGCATTTTGATTTTCCACTTGTTGAATGTATTCCTCCAAAACAAATTCCGATTCGTCAAAATTATCTTTTCTCTGTTGTACTTGATTTTGTCGGTGGATAGATCTGGTAAATCGACGTATACTTTCTTTGGTGTTTAGAATTAGACCAGGAACAGGGACACTCTTCATATCTTCATCTTTGGCCACCATCGTAAAATAAGATGAATTGCAATGTTTGATAACACCCGTTTTAATATTTTCGGATTCTACTCTCAGCCCAACCACCATGGAGGTACGGCCGGTAAAATTGATCGATGCTTTTAGCGTCAAGAGGTCGCCCACTTCGATAGGGTTTAAAAAATCTACTTTATTAACCGAGGCCGTCACGCAATAATGACCAGAATGCTTTGATGCACATGCGAAGGCAACTTGATCCATTAAACTTAGAACAAAACCACCGTGGATGAACCCACTAAAGTTGGAGTGCGTTGGCAGCATGAGCTGGGTCATTGACAATTGAGATGTCTCTATGTGTTTAAATTCCATATTGAAAAAATTTTGTTTATCTATTCTAGCCTTTCAGTCTTTCAACTTTATTTGTTCATAGCAGCACACTTCTAACAGCACTAGAGTTGTTTTGCGAGTTATGAGTAACTTATCCAAACAAATATTATTCACTTCCTTAGAAGCGTTAATATAAAAAAAATAAGCCTATCAAATCTGACAGGCTTATTTCGTGTTTTTCACAAAGTATTTTCTTAGTGCTCTACTCTTACGTTAGTCGCGTTCAATCCTTTTGGACTTTCTTCAACATCATAGCTCACTTTATCTCCTTCATTGATATCTTCCTTCAAACCATTTTGGTGTACAAATACATCTTTACTTCCATCTTCTGGTGTAATAAATCCAAATCCTTTGGAAGCGTTAAAAAACTTTACTGTTCCGTTACTCATAATTATTATTTTAAAAATGTAAAGTTAATATTAAATACCTTATCAAATTGAGGTTTTTGCACTTGTTTACATGGTTGTGATAAAATATACCTTGTTGAAAATCAAAAAAGTACCCATTTCAAAGGTATTTATGGGTGTTTCAAAAATCTTTATGTCCCAATAAAAGTTACAGAATTTTAATCGATTTTATATTTCTTTTTTAAATTCAAAACAATCTCCTCTTCACTTATTTTTTTAGCAACTTTCTTATTTGTTTCAACCATCCAATTGTATTCATTCTGAATATTTATGGCCAAAAAGGTTGAATCCCAGTCAATTTTATTGTTTGCACTGTTTTCTTGAACGATGATCTTAAATTGTTCTATATACTTATCTTCCAGCGTCTTAGTGGTAAACAAATGAACAGTCCAAGTAGAAACATTTTTAACTACAATCCCTTTTGTTTCTTTTTCTCCTATTTTCCAGTCAACCGTACTTCCTATTTTTTTGATTGGAATTCTATAATTGAAATCCATTTTATCAATGGACACATAAATGATGTCTTCTTTAATTGAATGCTTTATCATGCTATTACTTTTGTTTCAAAATTTTGTCGGCAACTAACTTTGCGTCACGACAATATTTGTCTTCACCTTTCAAAGTCCATTCACCCGTTTTATCTATATAAAATTTAACGGTTTTCTCAACAACCTCGGTATAACCACCATAAGATTCAAGCATTTCTTGCATTTCTTCGTTATATTCTCTTCTGCTCAACTTATCCAAATTCACTAAATCCCAAAGTCTATTCATACGTTTGGATTTCTCTTTGTAAATTGGGTTGATGGTCTTGAAGGCCATTAAAAAAAGTGAAAGTGCTTTCGCTTCTGCAGAGGGTTTCTCTATTTTTTTATTCATGTTCGCGGAACTAAATCTAAATTGAGCTCAAAAGTAGTTGAATATTATCAAAGGTTCCTTAGCAGATTGCATAATTCATTCATCAAGATGTTCAAAAGGATTTGAAGTAATTAAACATGTGTTCTTTGCATTCTTCCTATCACTGTATCTAAAGAGTTTTTCATTTTATCAATAGCCCCATAAACTGCTAATTCTGGTTTATCCGCTTGGCAGGAAACAACAACCGGCTGTCTACCTTCAATTCTTGCTTCCAGTGTGCATTTCATATCGTTCAAACCTTCTTTTTTTCCGTTTTCATCAGACAAATAAACTTCAATGCGAGTTATGAGGGATTCGAATCGTTTCAAACCATCATTAATCAGTGAGGTGAAGTGAGTTTCATTTCTTTTCTCACCATTTACGGTTTTGTCGGTATTGTATTGAATTTTCATATTATGTTGTTTTTTAATTTGTTACACTTTATTTTCTTCTAGATTATTATGATTGTCGCCACCCAAACTATAATAATTATTTTCTTCATCTTCGCTTCCAATTAATTCTTGCTCGTTATCTAATTCTGAACCAGGAACATCCAAATCACCACCAGACATATCGTCCATAAAATCCTTTTCATTTTTGGTGTTCGGCGCTTCATTGGGAGCCTTCTTTTTTGAAAGATCGTCTGGATTCAAATCTTTTTCTTTCCTAAATTTTTTATAAATATCTTCGTTCTCTGGGTAAAAAGGATATCCAGGAAAATTCATTTTTATATTTTTCATTGAAAAATCATCCTCTCTGTGAGTTTTAGAGTATTGAGCATAAATTTCCTTGAGCGACTTATAATACTCCTCTAAACTTTCATTGGTCACCCCTTCTCGTTCGACCTCGGGTATTGGCGTTTCTTGTAAATATTTCGACAATTCTGGGAACTCCGAATTAATCTTAATAGTGAGTTCTATGATATCTTTTTCCCATTCCATTTGAGTCTTCATTTTGATTTCGGTTTTAATGGTATATTCCTCTAAAACATTAAAAAATCACAATAATTGTTACTCCTAATCGAGCAATAAATCAAAGTGTTCAGATTTACTTTACGTTTCTAGTAAGATACAAAAATTAACTTAAGATTTGAGCGAAACGAAAAGAATTTTCAAGAAAATATAAGTGGAAGAGTAACTTAAAATGAAAAAATGTATTTCTGATCCGACTATTTTTTCCTAGGCAGGAATAACCACCAAAATTAAACAGGAGGCTGAAGTGAATCGCGTTTTTCTTGACGACTTTTGATTGTTGGCAAATACTCTTGTAGTACTGACATTATTTTGGATGAAGTAATATCAAGGGCCTTGGAGTTTTCAGCTAGGAATA
>JAHKAT010000118.1 GCA_018825925.1 Bacteroidota bacterium
GAATGTTAACTATCTCAACTCTAGTAAAAAAAGCAATTTAACTCCTATGGATTTTGCTCAAAAAATGCAAGACCTTGGTGCTGGAGAAATCATCATTCAATCTGTTGATCAGGATGGCATGATGAATGGCTACGATTTGAATTTAATCCGTTCTATCTCTGAAAAATTGACAATTCCAACCGTAGCTTTAGGAGGAGCTGGAAATATCGATCATGTTAAAAGTGCATATACCGAAGGAACAGCCTCATCTGTGGCAGCGGGAAGTTTTTTTATATATCAAAGTAAAATGAAAGGAGTATTGATCTCATACCCTAGCAAAAAAGATTTAACATTTTAAGTTTCTTTTAAATCCATTTTCTGCTCGCTGTCGTTTTTTCAAGATAACTTTGAATCATGGAGTACAAAAAATACCAGCAGTGTGAAAGATGCGTAATGGATACTAGCGATCCGAAAATAGCTTTTGACCAAAACGGTAATTGTAATCACTGCAATGAATTCCTGAACAAACGGAATCAGCATAAATATCAAGGCTCACAAAGTGACGCACTTTTTCTATCTACTATTGAGAAAATAAAAAAGGATGGTGTCGGACGAAAATACGATTGCATTTTAGGTGTTAGCGGTGGAATCGACAGCACGTATGCCGCCTATCTTGCAAAACAACAAGGACTAAGGATACTTGCGGTTCATTTGGACAATGGTTGGAATTCTGAAGAAGCGGTTCAGAACATTAAGCAAATCGTACAACTTTTAGACATTGATTACGAAAGTTACGTTTTAGATTGGATTGAATTTAGAAAGATACAAGGTGCTTTTTTAAAAGCTTCAATACCGGAAATTGAAACACCCACTGATATTGCAATTGCTGGTGCAATGCATCAAGTTGCGGCAAAGCATGGTGTCAAATATATTATTTCTGGTGGAAACTTTGCAACAGAAGGAATACTGCCAGCTTCCTGGCATTATAATGCAAAGGATTTAAAATACTTTAATCACATTCTAAGTAATTTTGGAGATAAAAAGTTAAGCTCCTTCCCCACCTTTGGCTATTTGAGTGAGATGTATCACAAGTTTATCAAGGGAATCAAGATTATTTATCTTTTAAATAAAGTCGACTACCAAAAGGATCAAGCTATAGAGTTTTTGAAATCGGAGTTAGGTTGGAAGTATTATGGTGGCAAACATTATGAATCAAAGTATACCGGTTTTATACAATCGTATGTTTTGTTCGAAAAATTCAATATCGATTATCGAAGAGCTACATTCTCCAGTCAAATTTGCATTGGTGAGATGACTCGCGAACAAGCCCTAGAAGAATTAAAGAACCTACCCTATAATCCTGGCACAATCAAGGAAGAACAAGCCTATATCTGTAAAAAACTAAATATTTCCATGGAGGAATTTGAAGCAATCCTTGCAGAAAAACCGCATTGGTACACCCACTACCCCAACGATGAAAAACGCCTAGCTTTTATTTACGATACCTATCGCAAAATATTCAAGAAAGAGAAGTTGGCTAGTTTTTAAAGGTTGTTGGAGTTTCATTTTTAGTTTTTTCCGATTTAATTAAAAGGATTAATAAACCCTCCAAAACCTAATTATTTCCTATTTACTTTCATTTGTCATTCGACTGTTCACCTCCATGGCTTCTTGGTATACTTCCGCCATTACGGGCAATGTGTATCTGCCCCACCTCTTTTCATCGCTCCGTCAGAACAGAATTTTCCTTCGTCAAAAGGTTTCGGAACTCCAATTCCTGAATTCTTAAAGAATGAAGTGCTATCTCCTTTTTCCTATATATCTTTACTCCATGTGCGGTATCGCTGGTTTTATTGATTTTTCGAAGTCGTCGTCTGAGCAGATTTTGACAGAAATGACCGATACGCTGGTTCATCGCGGACCGGATGGTGGAGGGTATAAAATTTTTAATACTGAAAACTGTCAGGTAGGTTTAGGTCACCGCAGACTTTCGATCATCGATCTTAGTGATGATGCGGCTCAACCGATGAAATTTGAAGAATTGCACTTGGTCTTCAATGGAGAGATTTACAATTTCAAAGAAATTAGATCCCAACTCGAACAACTTGGACACGCCTTTACAACGCAATCTGACACCGAAGTTATCCTCCACGCCTACAAGCAATGGGGAACACAGTGCGTCAATCATTTCATCGGTATGTTCGCTATTGTCATTTACGACGAAGTGAAAAATGAAATCTTCTGCATACGCGATCGCGCAGGAGTAAAACCCTTCTTTTATGCATGGCAAGATGGATTGTTCCTCTTCGCTTCGGAACTGAAAGCCTTCGCTAAACATCCTCGATTTACAAAAAATTTGAACTACGATGCCGTGGCTTCTTTCGTTCAATACGGAAACATTCCAGCGCCGCATTGCATTTACCAAGATTGCTTCAAACTTCAACCCGGACATTATTTCAAACTGAAAGTTGAACAAAATACCTTCAGTTCAAAAATAGAAACACAACAATATTGGTCGGTTTACTCGGCTTATAATCAACCCAAAAAGTCATTAAACTGGCAAGAAGGACTCCAACAAACGGAACAGATACTCCAATCAGCAGTCGATTATCGCATGGTGGCCGATGTACCGGTTGGGGTATTTTTGAGTGGCGGTTACGATAGTTCTTGCGTTACAGCACTTTTGCAGAAATCGCAGAATCAACAAATCAAGACCTTTACGATTGCTGTTCCAGACATAGGACTCAACGAAGCGCCCTATGCCAAGGACATTGCTCAGCACTTGGAAACAGATCACCACGAGTATA
>JAHKAT010000119.1 GCA_018825925.1 Bacteroidota bacterium
GATTTGAATTGCGTAAAGCAGAAGAACGAGCGCACATATTAGAAGGTTTGATTATCGCCTCCGACAATATCGAGGAAGTAATTAAAATCATAAGAAATGCTAAGTCTCCAGACGATGCCCGCGAACAATTAATGGTTCGTTTTGAATTATCTGACGTTCAATCAAGAGCCATTGTTGATATGCGTTTGCGCCACCTTACTGGACTGGAGCAAGACAAACTTCGAGCAGAATTTAATGAGTTGGTGATCTTAATCGCTGATTTGAAGGATATTTTGGAGAATGAAGAACGCAGAATGCAAATCATTCGCGATGAATTGAATGAAGTAAAAGACAAATTTGGTGACGAACGTCGATCAAGAATTGAGTATTCTGCCTCTGAAATGAGAATGGAAGATTTGATTGCTGATGAAGAAGTAGTCATTACCATTTCTCATGCTGGCTATATTAAAAGAACGAGTTTGAACGAATACAAAGTTCAAAACCGTGGCGGTATGGGAAGTAAAGGATCGGCAACTAGAGATAAAGATTTCTTGGAGCACCTATTTGTAGCTACCAACCACAATTACCTTTTGATCTTTACAGAGAAAGGACGTTGTTTCTGGATGCGGGTGTACGAAATTCCTGAAGGAAATAAAATATCAAAAGGACGTGCAATTCAAAACTTAATCAATATTGAACAAGACGATAAAGTAAAAGCGTACGTAAAAGTTCAAGATTTGACCGATAAAGAATATGTAGACAATAACTTTATCATGATGGTTACCAAAAACGGTATTATCAAGAAAACAAGTTTAGCTGCCTACTCCCGCCCTCGTACAAATGGTATTAATGCTATTGGAATACGCGATAACGATGAATTGTTAGAAGCGAAATTAACAGACGGAAACAATGAAATCGTAATCGCAACTTCAATGGGTCGAGCTATTCGATTCAATGAAAGTTCTGTACGTCCAATGGGAAGAAATGCTTCAGGTGTTCGTGGAGTTACTTTACAGGGAGAAAAAGACGAAGTCGTTGGTATGATTTGCGTTGATGACGTGTACTCAACGGTGATGGTTGTTTCTGAAAAAGGTTACGGAAAACGAACTTATTTGAACGATCCGGAAGACAAAGAACCTATTTACCGTATCACAAATCGAGGTGGTAAAGGGGTTAAAACTTTGAATGTTTCTGACAAAACTGGTCCAATCCTTGCCATTAAGAATGTGACGGATGAAGATGATTTAATGATCATCACCAAAGCGGGAATAACAATACGTATGCACATTGAATCAATCCGAACATTGGGTAGAGCAGCACAAGGTGTTCGTTTAATTAATCTGAAAGGAAACTCGGCGATTGCTGCAATAGCAAGAGTCCCTAAATCGGATGATGAAGACGAAGAATTGGAGGAAGGAATCGAAGGTGGCTCTGAAGAAGGAGAAACTGGCACGGATATTGAAACTGAAGATTCTGTGGAATAATTCCTATAATTGCATCATATAAAGAAAAGTAAAATGAATAATTTTTGGATAATTGGGGCTTTGTTGATTTCGACATCCGTAATGGCTCAAAAGAAAAATGAAACCTCAGCAGCTGTTGAGTATAAAAATAAATTTGTCCCTGCACTCCGTTCGCAAGACTTTGAAACGGCGCAAAAATCAATACTCAATGCAAAAGAGTTTATTGATTTAGCAGCTGTGCACCCCGACACAAAAGGAAGCTCAAAAACACAATGGTTGCGAGGCGAAATTTACATGGGAATGGTGACTCTTGCGCAAATGGCCAAACCAGGAAGTATGGATGAAGCTACAATGGCTTCAAACCTTAAAATTTCTCGTGATGCTTTTGAAGCAGGTTATGACTTGGACAATAAATACGATTCTGACATTACAGAGTCCATTGAAAGAGCTCGTTATTTCTTCGACCAAGCGGCCAATAAAATGTATCAAGCAGAAAAATATACCGAGGCTGGTAAACTTTACGAATGGCAAGGACAGTTTTCTTCTGCCATCGACGTACTAGATACTAATGCAGTTTTCTACTCTGGTTTGTGTTTCGAAAAAGCAGGTGATTATGCAAGTGCAGCCGACAATTATCTTTTAGCAGCAAAAGGCGGTTTCAAAGGCGCTAGTTCTTATTACCTAGCAGCAGGTGCAACACGTAAAGCAGGTAATATTGAAAAAGCAAAAGAAATCATCAATGAAGGAAGAGCAAAATATCCTTCAGATCGTGATTTACTTTTAGAATTAGTAAACATTAACATTGACGCTAACGATCCTGCTGGAGCAGAAGCAGCTTTAAACGCAGCTATTTCTACAGATCCAAACAACAAACAATTGCACTATACTATAGGTACGATTTATATCGAACTAAAGCAAAACGATAAAGCTGAAAAAGCCTTGATGAAAGCTTTAGAAATAGATCCAAACTATGTAGATGCTCAGTATCAATTAGGTGCTCATTTGGTTTCTTGGGCCGGCGACTTGAAAACTGAAGCTGCACAATTGAAATTTGGAGATGCTCGATATGATGTAATGCTTTCTCAAAGCCAAGACATTTACAAAAGAGCTGTAAATCCTTTGGAAAAATATATCGCAAATAATCCAAAAGATAAAGATGTATTGAACATCCTTTTTCAACTAAACCGTAATTTAGGTAATACGGAAAAAGCTTTGGAATATAAAAAGAGAATGGACGCTTTATAGTCTAAAAAAATAAAACAATTCAAAGTCCCGATAGAATCTTCTGTCGGGACTTTTATTTATATAAAAGAAGGATCAAAAAGATAAGTTCATTTTTTTCCTCGTACCGATCGTTACCCACAGTATTTGGGAAATCATACCAATGTGCCGTTAACCCATTAATATTCATAAAACGGGAGTCTATACTCTCTATAAATGGAACAGCGAATGAAACCTCTTCTCCAATTTTGGTTTTTCCTTTGCTTTAATTTTTGAAAAAAATCATGCCCATAAAAGATGAAATCCAAAATCACAATGAAATAATATTCACAAACTATTTTCACACCATCCTGTTGCACATTCAAAATCAAAGCCATATCTTTGCACCCTTGAAAATTGGGTTTCCCGTTAACTCATTACATATTAACCTCTTTCGACAGGCGGGTCGGTCGAAATACAAATTTATAAGCCAACATGGCAAATCAAGTACAACCGCAGGGAACTGCAGATTTTGATTGGGAAGCGTTAGAAAACGATGGTTACACCAAAGTTGAACGCTCTGAATTATCAGACACTTACGAGAATACCCTTACATCTATCAATGAAAAAGAAGTTGTAGAAGGTACAATCGTAGCACTTAACAAAAAAGAAGCGGTAGTTAACGTAGGTTACAAATCTGAAGGGATTATTGCAACCAACGAATTCCGTTACAATCCAGACCTTAAAGTAGGGGACACAGTAGATGTTTACATCGAAGTTCAAGAAGATAAGTTTGGTCAATTGGTGATTTCTCACCGAACTGCTCGTATGCACAAAGCATGGATCCGAGTAAATGATGTTTTACGCACTGGTGAAATTATTACTGGTTTTGTAAAATGTCGTACGAAAGGTGGTTTAATCGTAGATGTTTTTGGTTTAGAAGCTTTCTTACCAGGATCTCAAATCGATGTTAAACCTATCCGTGATTATGATATTTACGTAGGTAAAAACATGGAATTCAAAGTGGTGAAAATCAACCAAGAATTCCGTAACGTAGTTGTTTCTCACAAAGCTTTGATCGAAGCAGAGTTAGAAGAACAAAAGAAAACAATCATCGCAGGATTGGAAAAAGGTCAAGTATTGGAAGGTATCGTGAAAAACGTTACTTCTTACGGAGTCTTTATCGATCTTGGAGGTGTAGATGGTTTAATTCACATTACAGATCTATCTTGGGGACGTGTAAACCACCCAGAAGAAATCGTAGAATTGGATCAAAAATTGAACGTTGTAATCTTAGATTTCGACGACGACAAGAAACGAATTGCTCTTGGTTTGAAACAATTGCAACCACATCCATGGGATGCTTTAGATACAACTATGACAGTTGGAGATAAAGTTGAAGGGAAAGTTGTAGTTATGGCTGACTATGGTGCGTTTGTTGAAATCGCTCCAGGAGTTGAAGGTTTGATTCACGTTTCTGAAATGAGCTGGTCGCAACACTTGCGTTCTGCTCAAGATTTCATGAATGTTGGTGACGCTGTGGAAGCAGTTATCTTAACATTAGATCGCGAAGAGCGTAAAATGTCTCTAGGTATCAAACAATTGATGCCAGATCCATGGAATGATATCGAGCAAAAATATGCAGTGAGTACTCGTCACAATGCGAAAGTTCGTAACTTCACTAACTTCGGTGTATTCGTAGAATTAGAAGAAGGTGTTGACGGATTAATTCACATTTCTGACCTTTCATGGCAAAAGAAAATCAAGCACCCATCAGAATTCTGTAAAGTAGGAGACGAAATGGAAGTGGTTGTTTTGGAAATCGATCGTGAAAACCGTAGAATTTCTTTAGGACACAAACAATTGGAAGAAAATCCATGGGAGGTGTTTGAAACAATTTTCGGTGAAGGATCAATACACCAAGGAACAATTATTGAAAACAAAGACAAATCAGGAATCGTTTCATTGCCTTACGGTGTTGAAGGAATCTGCCCAGCGAAACATTTACGTAAAGAAGATGGTTCAAATGCGAAAGTAGAGGAAACTCTTGATTTCAAAGTAATTGAATTCAATAAAGATTCTAAGAAAATCGTTGTATCTCATACTCGTATCTTCGAAGAAGGTGATGACCGTGTTGCACCAACTAAAAGCACTAGTGCTGGAGGTGGAGCTGCTAAGAAAGGTGGATCTAACACTTCTCAAGCGGTTAAAAATGTAAACAGCAGTAACGAAAAATCAACATTAGGTGATTTAGGCGGACTTGCTGAATTGAAAGAAAAAATGGAAAAAGGGAAATAATCCATCTTCCAAAAATGATAAGAAAAGCCGTTGATGATTTCAACGGCTTTTTTGATTACCAGTTTTTTTGATTACCTTGTTTCTAAATCTTAATTTAAATGGAATCCACCTACGATACAAAACTTGCTGATTTTTGGATAGAAAGTCCGCCGATTGTGCATTGTAGAATTAAATTGAGGAATTATTCTGAAACAGAAAATATCGTGGAATTTTATAATATTTTGGAGGTACTGTGTAAAAGCTATGGGAAAATTCACTTGGTTGTACACGATTTAAAAATTGGTCCAACCAAACCAGAAGGTAGAAGCATTGTTGCTTTACAAACAAAAAAATATATCTCTAAAACTACTATTATCAGTCAATCTAAATTAATGAAATCCATTTTCTTGTTCACCCGATTATTTAGGACTGGAAGAGAAATTGAAGTTCAAATTATAACTAAAGAGGATTTTCAAAACAATCCTATATTTCAATGAAACTAAAGGCAAATGACACCGCCCAAAAATGTTATTATCGTAGAAACTGATATTGCGACCAATTGGTTAAGCAGTGAGGGTTGGTTTTGCTCTATTTCCAAAAATGTTCCTTTAACGGTAGAAAAACTGCAAAATCACTATCTCAAAGTGGGTGAAATGACAGGAGGAAAACCCGTTTGTTTCTTGGTTTGGCCAAACTTTTCACATTCCGCAACACTCGAATGTCGACGGTTTTTACAAAGTATAATGCCTGTTTACAGCACATCAATAGCCATGATCACAGATAATCCAATGATGAAAATTGGCATTAATTTATTTATTAAAATTTCACCGGTTAGTGTGCCATTAAGAATCTTTACCGATCAAGCGAAAGCAATTTCTTGGCTACAAGAATTCGAAAACAACACTATTTAAGAACAAAATCAGCTACTTGTATTAATTCCTCTGGAGTTCTATATCCCACAAACTTTCTAATTAATTTACCTTTCGAATCCACGAATAATAAGGTTGGATATGCCGTCACACCGTACATTCTTGCTACATCCTGTCCATCTTGTGATTTTTCTGCATCCAACTTTAAACTAATGAAAGATTTGTTGTACTTCTCCCCTACCTGCTTATCGGGAAAAGATCTAGCCGACATTAATTTACATGGACCACACCACGAGGCATATACATCAATAAAAATCAGCTGACCTGTCTTAGCAGCTGTTTCTTTCGCTTTGGTAAAGCTTTGTTCTGTAAATTGAATACCCGACGTATTTGAATTTTTTAAACTTGAAAAAACAAAAATCAAGCTCAGAAAGAAAACGTTTTTTATAAGTGACTTTATCATGACTGAAAATTACGAGTGAAATAACTAGTTTCCAAAAACTGTACCTTTTTTTTAAGATAGATTAGCAACATCTACTCGCTTATGGTATTTTTATTGAAAATTGTAAGCGTGTTTCATTCCTACGGGCCAAATAGTACTTCCTATATTGATTTTATTGAGGCATTAAAAAATGGCCAAGATTGGATGGTAACCACCTCTGGATCTACCGGCGAACCTAAAAAAATTGATTTAAAATATTCGAAAATAAAAGCATCCGCAGAGCGTACCAATGCATTTTTTAAACTCAATGAATCGTCTGTAGTGGTCAACTGTCTTTCTCACCAAACTATAGGTGGTATAATGCTCACAGCTCGTGCCTATTTGGGGAATTACACGATTCATCAACTCACACCCCGTATTCGGCCGTTGAAAGACATAGTTGGTGATTTTAACCTAATTTCAATGGCGCCTTTACAACTTCATCATTCGCTTCATCAAGATCTTGTAAAATTGAAATCGATTCAGAATTTATTGATTGGTGGAGGTACCATTTCTGAAGAGTTGGAAGCTCACTTAATTCGTGAAGAGCTAACGATTTGGAATAGTTACGGAATGACCGAAACCTATAGTCACATAGCCTTGCGAAAGGTTGGATACAATGGTGAGGGCTTTTTCAGATCTTTGCCAAATGTAAAACTGTCTATAGAGGACGAACAATTGATCATTGAGGCAAATGGAATTACAGATGGTCCTTTGAAAACAAATGATATTGTGCAATTGCTGACACCTGACACTTTTGTTTGGCAGGGAAGAGTTGATTTTCGAATTAACTCTGGAGGTATGAAATTTGACTTGGAGACTTTAGAAATTCAACTTAAAAAATATATCAAAGTAAAGTTTGTAATTTGGAAAGAACCTGACCCTGAGCTGGGTGAACGAATTATATTGCTTATTACTGAAAAAATAATTCTCAAAAAAACTCAATTACTCGAAACTATTCATCCCTACCAAATTCCGAAAAAAACCTATCTTGTACCTACAATTATTACCAGTAATAGCGAGAAAATAATGCGCGAGTCCACCTACAAATTGAAGAAAGTGCTGTATGAAGGAATACTATGAAATACTCCAACTTCAGCCAGGTGCGTCAAAAAATGAAATAAAAAGCGCCTTTCGAAAACTAGTTTTTATCTATCATCCAGATGTCAACCCGAGCCCGGATGCTAGAGATAAATTCATTCGCATTCAAGAAGCATACGAAGTATTATATAACAATCAGTATGTAGCTAACAAATCAACTCCTACTGAAAGTCCGTTAGAAAAAAGAAAGCGAGAAGAAAAAGATCGTATTAAAAAAGCTCGAGAACGATTCGAAAAGCAACGAATGAAGGAAAAGACTTTAAACGATCGCTATTATAAAACACTAACGGAAGGGAAAAATTGGTTGGTTTTCAAAATTGGAACTATAGCTTGTTTTGCAATTTCACTTTTAATTGTTTTGGAATTTATCTTACCTCGACATTATGTAGCAGATACTATTCAAGGATTTTCAAGAGAAAGATATGGTGGAATGGTTACTTCGTCAGTGGTTCTTGTTTCCTTAGAAAACCAAGGGAAGTTTTGGATTGAAAATGAGAACTTTACATCTATTTTTGATTTTCATCATTGTTTTGTGGAACGCACCTGGATTTTTCATCAACCTATATCGATTATTCATCCACAAGCCAGTGCTACCTTAGTTCACCCTATAGATTTCTCTGTTTATGCCATTTTTCCTTTAAGCTTGTTGATTTTGCTCATTCCGGCATTTACGATGTGGTACAAAAGAAAGAATGCCAATTTCACAATTCTTTACAACGCCAGTTACTATGTGATTTTTCCTTTGGTGATTTTATTTTTAGTCAATGACTATAGGTGGATTCACTTACTTACCTTCGGTTTTTACTAACGCTTTAAAGCGCGATCCATTTCACGCTGATCGTCCTTGGCCTTGAGGTCGTCGCGTTTATCATGTAGTTTTTTACCTCTAGCACAGGCAATTAACAATTTTGCAAATCCTTTTTCATTGATAAAAATTTTCAAAGGAACTATGGTGTTTCCTTTGACTTTCATCCATTTTTCAAGTCGATTGATTTCACGTTTATTCAGTAAAAGTTTTCGATCGCCTTTTGGTTTGTGATTGTAAAATGAGCCATTTTCATATGGATTCACAAACATGTTTCTAATAAACACTTCGTTATTCACCAGGACACAATAGGCTTCCAGAATCGATGCTTTATTGCTACGTATACTTTTTATTTCTGTTCCCGACAACACCATCCCAGCGGTAAATTCCTCATCCAGATGATACTCGAATCGAGCCCGTTTGTTGCGAACATTAACATCTGCTGCACTCATCTCGCTTCTACAGAAATCAACTTTTGCTCCTTCACCGCTTTATAAAAGAATATGATACAACCCAGCATCAAAACATGGCTTAAATCATCTTTGTTAAACCAGATATGAGGATTAATTTTCATCAAAAAAATAAACGCAGAAGGCAAAAGTATTAAAACACCTAAAGAAATCCATCTAAGATTTTCTTCTCCACGTTTAAACCAATGGAAAGCCATACAACCACAAAGTATGTATTTCAAAATTGCATCGATGGCTACAAATACAAATGATTGCAAACTGATTGCAAGTACAATGATTAATGCCGAATACAACCAAACAGTCAATCGATATTTTTGAGCTTTCTTTTCATCATAATAGGTGAACATAGCGAAAAGCGCATAGCAGCCGGCCAAAACTCCTAAAATCCATGTTGGAATTTTACCAATAATACCTGAATATTGGTAAAACAAATGACCCAAACCACTTAAAAACATAGAAACAGCCAAGATTCCAAAAAAAGTTCTCCAGTGGTCTTTGAATTCATCATCGTTGGGCTTTAAGTTAAAAAAAGCATACAATGCAAAACCGGCTATCGACCAATTGGTTAATAACGCCATAGGTTCTTGTAATTTAAGACCTAAAAATTCAAAGGTAATAAGATATGAATCAGCACTCATTGGATTGCAAATATAGGCAATACCTCTACTCTAGCAATAAAATCTGCACCATTTGCTCATGATAATTGTAGTAAAATGCCACATTTAAGTACTTTTAACGAGTGAAAATACCTTCAAAACATATTGAGAACGCCGTTGACCAACTTTCTAGCTTACCTGGAATAGGAAAAAGAACTGCCTTGCGTTTGGTTTTGCAATTGTTAAACAGAACAGAAGAAGACATTCAAACCTTTGCCGATTCCTTTGTTCACATGAAAAAGAAAGTAAAAAAATGCGAATCATGTGGTAATGTTTCTGATGAAATTATTTGTGAAATCTGTAAGAATCCGAATCGAGACCAATCAATGATTTGTATAGTTGAGGACATTAGGGATGTTTTAGCTCTGGAATCGACCGGTTATTATAAAGGAATCTATCATATTCTTGGAGGAATTATTTCACCTATGGATGGAATTGGCCCGTCTGATTTAAATATTCCTTCACTTTTAGAGAAAGCGCAAAATGGAGAAATTAAAGAAATTATTTTTGCTTTAAGCGCAACGATGGAAGGAGATACGACCAATTTTTATCTATTTAAAAAACTACAGCCTTTTGAATTGGCTATAACCTGTTTATCAAGAGGTGTGGCTGTAGGCACAGAACTGCAGTATGCCGATGAGTTAACTTTGGGAAGGTCTTTAATGAATCGACAACCTTTCGTGATGTAATTTATTGTACTTAAAAAATACTATCTTAGTTATTCATATTAAAAATATACTTATGTTAAAAGAATTCAAAGCATTTATTATGCGTGGCAACGTTGTTGATTTAGCCGTTGCAGTCATCATCGGAGCAGCATTTGGAGCGATTGTTAGTTCACTAGTCGCTGACGTTATCACTCCTCTTCTACTAAAACCAGTAATGGAATCCTTGGGTGTAGACAAGTTAGCCGACGTTTCTTGGAACGGTGTTTTGTACGGTAAATTTTTAGCTTCGGTTATCAACTTCATCGTTGTTGCTCTTTGTATTTTCTTGATGATCAAAGGATTAAAATCATTAGAAAAGAAAAAAGAAGAAGCTCCAGCTGCACCACCAGCTCCGACTAAAGACCAAATTTTATTGGAGGAAATAAGAGATTTACTTAAAAAATAATTGACTTAAAAAAGCTACTATTCATTTAGTAGCTTTTTTATTCTAATTGTTATTGACTTGAGTGTCAAAAAAAAAATGTAATTTCGGTCTTTAATAACACGAATGAAGACCAATCTTCATTTTCTAGAGCAAAAAGTGAACAAAAAAGTATGACCAGTATTTTTGTTGCCAAATTAGATTTTGGAGTTGACAATGCACAACTGAAAACCATTTTTGAAACCTATGGTACTGTCTTAAAAGCAACTGTTGCAACTGACCGTGAAACCGGGAAGTCAAGAGGGTTTGGATTTGTAGAAATGGCCAATGATGAAGAGGCTCAGGAAGCAATCCAGCAGTTAGATAATTCAACAGTAAGCGGTAGAACAATTTCCGTTAAACAAGCAGAGGATCGCAGTAATGCTGTGAAAAAACCTTTCAACAAAGGTAACGATCGCGGTGATTTCACTCCGAGAGACAATGCTTCTGGAGATCGACCGCCACGACCTGCTTTTACTGACTCCACTGACAGTCGTCCACCTTTCGTTCCACAATCCGATTTTGGAGGAATGGCTCGTAAGAAAAAAGACGACTTGAAAAAGAGTGATAAGCCAAAGACCCACAAGATGGAGGCTTATAAAAAATCAGGTAAGGAAGGCACCTACCTCAATGAGGATGATGAAATAGATGAAGACTTTGACTTATTTGGTCGCGATGAAGACGAAGATGGAGATGAAGATTACTCTAAGTATCTTGTGAATTCTTCCGAAGATGATGAGGATTACGAAGATGATGAGGATTATGAAGACGAAGAGGATTAACTAATTCTTTTTTTTCAAACAACTTTTTCTAAATATATACTTTCAACAAACCTATTTTTTTGTTGTACCTTTGTAGTGCACAATACCCGGGGTCGTATTGGATTTGACAGCGGTAGCAATAGTTGAGTGTAAGCATGCAGAGCCTTGAAGTGAAGCTCTTTAATCTTTCGTTTCAAAACATAATTGACAACACGTCATACGCACTTGCAGCTTAATAAACCAAGTTTATTAGCTTAATCTCAGCCGAAGTTTAGTACGCGAGACAAGTACCTCCACCCAGCTCTCCACCTGTTAGAGCGGGAATTGTGAGGTTCATTCCTTACAGGTTGGTTTATCAAATGCTTTGGTTGATAAACGAGATAAAAAAGCTACGGTTTTCGTTTGGGTGTTCATGTCCGCGCGTTTACTCGACAATCAAATCATGAAATAAGCATGTAGAAGCCTTAAAGATTCGTCGTTTGGACGAGGGTTCGAAACCCTCCGACTCCACTCTGATAAAAAAAGCATCTCGCCTTTGGCAGAGATGCTTTTTTATGAGATTTTGTCAAGCTTGCTTGAACGAAAGATCATAGAAAAAGCAACTCTCTTTCAGAGGAACGAGGAAAGGAGATACTTTGTTTATCCACTGCACGTTAACAAAAGGGTTCACGAAACACGAGGCACGAGTGATTCGTAAACCCTCCGATAGGAGCTCTTACCAGGGCTCTTGTTCGAAGCAGTGCTTCTCAC
>JAHKAT010000120.1 GCA_018825925.1 Bacteroidota bacterium
CTCAAATTATTTCTTTTACCCTGTGGATCAATATGTTATTCAGGCCAATACGTCAATTGGCGGATAAATTCAACATTCTTCAACGCGGGACTGTACGTGCTGAGCGGGTGTTTGAAATTTTGGACCACCAGGAGCACATTCAAGATGATGGAAAATTAAAAGTGGCTGATTTTAATCAAAATATTGAATTCAAAAATGTTTATTTCGCCTATCAAAAAGAAGATTTTGTACTTAAAAACATCAATCTAACAATTGAGGCTGGAAAAACTGTGGCTTTTGTCGGAGCAACAGGTGCCGGTAAATCATCCATCGTAAATCTCATTGGTCGTTTTTATGATTATCAAAAGGGTGAAATCCTCCTTGGAGAAACGAATTTGAAAGAAATTGAGTTGACCACAGTTCGACGAAATATTGCTATAGTACTTCAAGATGTTTTCTTGTTCTCAGATACGATTCATAATAATATTACACTGGGTGACAAGGATATAACTCGCGAGCAAGTTGTGAAAGCAGCAAAGGCAGTAAATGCGCATGGCTTTATCGAAAGATTACCTGGTGGTTACGATTATCATGTTGGTGAACGGGGTGGTGTATTGTCTGTTGGTCAGCGCCAATTGATTGCCTTTATTCGCGCCAATGTTTTTCAACCTAAAATTTTAATTTTGGATGAAGCAACTTCAAGTGTTGACGATCAATCAGAGGAGTTGATTCAACAAGCGACGGAGGCGATGACCAAAGATCGAACATCAATTGTGATTGCTCATCGACTTTCCACCATCCAATCTGCCGACTTAATCGTAGTTCTTGACAAAGGAGAAATAGTAGAGAAAGGTAAGCATACAGAATTGTTAGACAAAAATGGATATTATCGTCGTTTATACGACATGCAATTTTCAGAAGATAAATAATGGTAGGACTAAAAATAGGAGGGGTTCCAGAACATTTTAATTTGCCGTGGCGATTGGCCATAGAAGACGGTCGTTTTCGAGAATTCGGATTAAACCTGCATTGGGCAGATATGAGCGGAGGAACCGGCCAAATGATTCGTGGTTTGGAAACAGGTTCATTGGACGTTGCCGTTTTGTTAACCGAAGGAATTACGAAGGCAATTTTACAAGGCTTAGAAGCAACTATAGTGCAAGTTTATGTCACGAGTCCTTTGCACTGGGGAATTCATGTGCCGCATCATTCTGATATTCAAAAAGTAGATCAATTGGAAGGTAAAACTTTTGCAATCTCGCGGGAAGGTTCAGGTTCGCACTTAATGTCTTATGTTAAAGCTCATCAAGAAGGTTGGGATTTAAATTCTTTGAAATTTAATGTGGTAGGCGACGTTTACGGTGGTTTATGGGCATTACAGCACGACGAGGCGCAGGCATTCTTATGGGAGAAGTACACAACTTTTCCATTTACTGAACAAAAAAAATGTCGCTATATCGACGAGATTGTTACACCTTGGCCTTGTTTTGTTATAGCAGTTCGCAACGATGTTTTACTAGAACATAAAGATTTAATTGACCAAATGTGTAAGGCGGTCAATAAGCGATCCTTGGAAATGAAAACCGAAGAAAATATTGTTGAAATCATTTCATGGCGGTATAATCTCCGGTCTGGCCAAGTAGAAAATTGGTTGATTGAAACCGATTGGAATTATCAAGGAGTAGAATATCCATTGGCTTTTGACAAAGTGGTTAACTATTTACAAATGCTAAATCTTATTTCTGACAAAGAGAAAGAAGATTGGCGCTCAAAACTATTCCCGAAGAAATAAACTTTTCGGCTGACAACTTGTTATAATACTATGAAAAAAGTAGGTGTTTTATTAATACAATTGGGAACTCCTGATAGTCCTGCAACCTCGGATGTAAGGAGATATTTAAGTGAATTCCTCAATGATCCCAGGGTGATTGATATTCCTTGGTTGGCTCGAAAAATATTGGTAAATGGAATAATTGTTCCATTTCGCGCACCAAAATCAGCTAAAATTTACAAGGAATTATGGGACATGAGCGGTGGAATTTCACCCTTAATGACGCATACTGAAAATGTACTAAAGAAATTACAAGACCGATTAAAAAATGACCATGTAACAGTGGAAATGGCGATGCGTTATCAAAATCCGTCCCTAGATTCGGTACTTGAAAAAATGCGATTGGCGAATTACGATCAAATTATATTATTGCCACTTTTCCCACAATTCGCAAGTGCGAGTTCGGGTTCTGCCATTGAAAAAGCGATGAATATCATTCGCAAGTGGTGGGTGATTCCAGAAGTGAGTGTGGTGGGGCAATTTTATAGTAATGATGGCTATATTGATTCTATCATTGAACGTGCGAAACAATTTAATTTGTCGGATTACGACCACATTCTTTTTTCGTATCACGGCCTACCAGAGCGTCAGGTGGACAAGGTGTATGAAGGAACAGATTTGTGTGAAGACCAGCCTTGCGACAAAGAGGTGAATGAGAAGAATAAGCACTGTTACAAGGCAACGAGCTTTGCTACAACACGATTGATTGCAGAAAAACTAGGTATTACAGAAGATCAATACACCGTTTGTTTTCAATCGCGATTGGATAAAAAATGGCTAACACCTTTTTCAGACCAAGTAGTAGAGGATTGGGCCAAAAAAGGAGCCAAAAAGTTATTGGTTTTTAGTCCAGCCTTTGTAGCCGATTGCCTAGAAACCTTAGTTGAAATAGGTGTTGAGTACCAAGAGATTTTTGAAGAAAAAGGAGGAGAAAAGGTGCAATTAGTGCCTTCTTCCAATGATCATGACCGTTTCATCGATGGATTAGAAGAATTGGTGCGAGAAAAAATGTAAGGCAGGAAATGAAGAGCGTGCTTTTAGTTATGAACTAATTTCACGCTTAAACTCTAAAATTTGCAAAACAGTTCCTTCCTTCAACTGATTGCCTTTAATAGAAAAATATGAGGCGAAGAAATGTAAAAGAAAGTGATAGAAAAATTCATTTTTTTATTTCACAACTGTTCTTCGTATCTTTGCAAACGATTTTAAATTAGTAATTAATAGATCTATATGAATAATACAGCTGAGAAACTAGCTTACAAAGTAAAAGATATCAGTCTTGCTGACTGGGGTAGAAAAGAAATCCGTTTGGCCGAGGCAGAGATGCCAGGTTTAATGGCGTTGAGAGAAGAGTTTGGAACAACTAAGCCATTAGCAGGTGCTCGTATCGCGGGTTGTTTGCACATGACGATTCAAACTGCCGTTTTAATTGAAACTCTAGTTGATTTAGGAGCTGAAGTAACTTGGTCTTCTTGTAATATTTTCTCTACGCAAGATCATGCAGCAGCAGCCATTGCAGCGGCAGGTATTCCTGTTTTTGCATGGAAAGGCTTGAATGAAACAGAATTTGACTGGTGTATCGAACAAACGTTATTCGCTTTTGAAGGTGGAAAGCCTTTAAATATGATTTTGGATGATGGTGGTGATTTAACGAATATGGTTTTTGACCGTTTTCCTGAATTGACGAAAGATATTAAAGGTCTTTCTGAAGAAACAACTACAGGGGTTCACCGTTTGTACGAAAGAGTGAAAAATGGAACTTTGGTAATGCCTGCAATCAATGTAAATGATTCGGTAACCAAGTCTAAATTTGACAATAAATACGGTTGTAAAGAATCTTTGGTAGATTCAATTCGTCGTGCTACAGATATCATGATGGCTGGTAAAGTTGCGGTGGTTTGTGGTTATGGTGATGTTGGTAAAGGTTCAGCTGCTTCATTGAAAGGTGCTGGTGCTCGTGTTATTGTTACTGAAATCGACCCGATTTGTGCTTTGCAAGCGGCAATGGACGGATTTGAGGTGAAAAAATTGGACTCCGTAGTTCACAATGTAGATATCGTTGTAACAACAACTGGTAATAAAGACATCGTTGTTGGTCGTCATTTCGAGAAAATGAAAGACAAAACAATCGTTTGTAATATTGGTCACTTCGATAATGAAATCGATATGGGTTGGATGAACAACAAGTATGGTTCAACCAAAATCGAAATCAAACCTCAAGTTGACATGTATAATGTGAATGGTAATGACATTATTATTTTGGCTGAAGGTCGTTTAGTAAACTTAGGTTGCGCAACTGGACACCCTTCTTTTGTAATGTCTAATTCATTTACGAATCAAACTTTGGCACAATTGGAATTGTGGATGAATGGAGATAAGTATGAAAATGATGTTTATATGCTACCAAAACATCTGGATGAAAAAGTAGCTACTTTGCACCTTGCAAAAATTGGTGTTGAATTGGAGACTTTGTCTGAAGATCAAGCAAAATATATTGGTGTAGAGGTTCAAGGACCATACAAACCAGAACATTACAGATATTAATAGAAGATAAATATATCAGAAAGCCTCTCAAGTATTTGGGAGGTTTTTTTGTTGCGCTAGTTTTTACCAGTTGCTGCGTAATCGAAAGGATTCAAACTTCTGTTTCATCTTAGAATGTTTGTTCATCGATATATTGATAAAATTCATTTGAATAATTATTTCCTAACTTGAGCCTGCATTTAACAAGTCTATGGCCCCTTAACTTTGGAACAACTACCAATGCAATTTCCTTAGACGGTAATTTGAAAAAGTTGACATCAGTACCGCACATTAAACCAGTAGCAGGAAAAACTTCAATCCATTTTGTATGAGATAATTCTGCTTCCATCGAGATATATGCAAACGTATACTCGTTGCCAAGTACAACACTTTGAGTTTCGTTATTCTTGATTAAAAGAGGATAACCTACAGTATTGAACCTATGGTGGCAGATGAGTTGACTGGTATCAATGACAAGGGTCAGTTTTGCTTTATCCAACTCTATTAAATTCGTGTCTTGATCATACGGAAAAATCATATAATCATGAAAATCTCCTTTTAACTTGTTTTCATCAAGTAAATCAGGCATATAAATATCGAATGGAGTTATCGAAGCAACTATTGAGTCAGTATTTTTTCCTAAATAAATTAACTCTGCAGTCAAACCAGGAAATTCTGATATCAATTTTAAATTTCTCTCACATTTATCAATACTAGATATAAAAGGCACAGAATTTTTTTCGGTTTGATTTTCCTTTTTATCAAAATCCGATTTTTCTCTATGGCAGGCGATAATCACTAAGCCCAGCACTGTAATTATTATTTTATTCAAGTTTCAATTGTTTCTACCTTTTTTAGAATGGCAATATAAGTAAATATGAAAAGTAAAAACTTAACAAACCATTTTGAAAACAATCTCCATTTCTGTAAATTTAGGAATGGATCCAAAACAAATCACTAAAGAATATTCGAACGGTGAAGTAACCGTCGTTTGGAATGCAAGTAAATGCAAACATGCCGGACTATGCGTAAGGACTAATCCTGCAGTTTTTAAACCAAAGGAAAAACCTTGGATAGATCCCACAGCAAGTTCCACTGAACAAATTGTTTCAGCGGTTGACCAGTGTCCATCAGGAGCATTGACTTATTATAAAAACAAGGAATAAGAACTATTTTCTGTCGCGTGCCTCCAAAAGAGGAAGATTCGCTTCGGTTGGAATGTAAATTTTTTCGTTTACGTTGTTATTCATGTTTCGTACCCAGAGGTATTGAATATACTTGTCTGTTAATTTGCCATTTTCAATTCCAATAGCAATGGCCATTCCTTTGGCACGTTCTACCTCAGCTTCACTATTTAATTTCTGAGATTCAAGATTTGCTTTCGCTTCCTCAATTTGAATTTTTCTGTTTTGTTCAGCTTTTGCCATTTCTGCCTCCCCACTCTTTCTGCTACTCCAAACATTATAAATAGGATATCCTATCATAACCGCAAGTATAACAAGTGAGATAGAAATAATGCCAAGGGTGACCCATTTCGTGAATTTTGCTTTTAAACGTAAAGCTTCTATATCGTTGCTCATTGATTTTTGTTTTTATGAAACTAACTAAAGTTTCTTGGATTATCAAGTGAATCTGGTTGTAAGAATCTTTATAAGATAGCGTGAGCCATGCTAATTCGATGATTTCAAAGATAAAAGCCAGTCCAACTTTGCATTCTTCAAACAGGAAGACTAGCTTTGCATGGGCGATTTCTGAAGCGCAGCGTCATGAGCAAAATCCGTTTAAAGAGTCTTTATATTAGTTTCTTGAGGTTCCGCAGAGGATTTCAAAATTATCCTTTCCGTAAGTTCAATTATGCCGAAATAGCCCTCTTTTGGACTAAAAACAGACTAACACGATCTCAATTTTTAGTGCTTTCAGGAGTTTTGGTTGGTTTGACAGCAGGAATTGCAGCCGTGATTTTGAAAATGCTGGTTCATACAATTTCTGAATTTGTAAACAACGACATTCCTTTTGAGGAGCGAATCTTCATTTATGCAATTTTCCCAATGTTAGGGATTATTATCACTGCACTCATCGTTCGCTATTTTTTTAAAGCCGATGACGACAAAGAGCTTTCGTATGTATTGCGGCAAATTGCTAAAAACGATAGTAAAATAAAGTCGA
>JAHKAT010000121.1 GCA_018825925.1 Bacteroidota bacterium
CTAAAAAAGAGATGTTAATTACTTCATTGAATTGTTTGTTCAGTAATCCTTTGATTTTCTATATTTGATAAACACAAGAAGTTACTATGAGTCAGAATTTGTACATTGTCTTACATGATTTCACTGAAATTGGTGACACCGCCTTAAGTTACGCTTTACACATCGCTAAACACGTTCATACGGATATGCATTTGCTACACGTCGTTGATAATGTTTCAAAAGAAAGTGCTGCACTTAAGAAGTTAGAAGAAATTATAGCAAAACACGCGCTTCCTGAGGGAGTCACGCTTAGTCCTCTCGTTCGCACAGGTAACTTCCTTGAAGATACTGGTGGTTTTGCTAAAGAAGCGAAAGCTCAACTGGTAATCATGGGAACGCATGGTGCTTTGGGAATGCAAAAGATTTTTGGTTCGTATGCCATGAAAGTAATTCGGTCTTCAGAAGTGCCTTTTCTCGTGGTTCAAAAAGGTACGCCTTTGAAAGAAATCACCAAAGTGGTGGTTCCGGTAGATTTAACCAAGGAATCTCTACAAATTGTAAATATTGCCGGTGATATCGCCAGAATATTTGGTGGCCGTGTGCATGTATTACATGAAAAACAAGGAGATGAACGTATGGTTATCCAAATGAAAACTAGAATTCATATTGTTAAAAACAATTATGAGGAACGAGGAGTGGAAGCTGATTTTATAGAGTTAGAATCGAAAGGTTCTTTCACTAAAAAAATTGAAAAGCACGCACAAAAAGAAGGTGCTGAATTATTAGCCTTCGCTTATCATTCCGAAAGTTTATTACCTCAATTTGATGCATTTGGACAATCTTTAATAACTAATAGCTTGAAGCTACCTTGCATGGTAGTGAATTCAAAACTTGCTTCGGCTCTGTACTTTTAAATATGAAATTAGGCGAATATAATGAACTGGAAATTCTCCGGTTTACCAGCATTGGTGCATACTTAGGTGATGAAGAAGGCAATGATGTCTTACTTCCAGGTAAATTCTTGAAGGAGGACTGGACTGAAGGAGATAAAATCCCTGTTTTCTTGTATCGTGATTCTGAGGACCGCATCATCGCTACAACTATGCAGCCTTATTTAACACTCGGACAATTTGCCTATTTAAAAATTAGAGATGTAAACTTTTTTGGTGCATTTGCTTTATGGGGAGTTGAAAAAGATTTAATGATTCCTTTTCAGGAGCAATTAAAAAAGCTTGAGCCCGAACAACGTATTTTAGTTTATTTGAAACTGGATGAAAAAACGGATCGCTTGATTGGTACCACTAAGTTTAGAAAATATATAGAGCCAGCTCCACTGGATTTGCCCTTGAATGAACCAATTCCTATTTTAATTGCAGATCGAACGGACTTGGGAATAAAAGTAATTGTCGACCATAAATACTCTGGAATTATTTACGCCAGTGAGATTACTAGAAACTTATTGAGAGGAGCGAATGAAATAGGATATGTGTACAAGGTTCGAGAGGATGGGAAATTAGATGTCCGCCTGAACCCTGAAGGATATCAAAAAATTGAACCTCTTGCTCAAGAATTATTAGAAATAATCGAAACGAATGGTGGAAAAATAAATCTGAATGATTATTCTGATCCTGAGGATATTAGAATGATGATTGGGATGAGTAAGAAATCGTTTAAAAAAGCAGTTGGCCTGTTGTATAAAGCAAAGAAAATTGTAATTGAAGAAGATGGAATTAGGCTGATTTAAAAACCTAATTCATCTTTAAATTTAATAGCCTGTCTCCTACTAACTTCTATTTTTTCTCCGTCCTTCATGGTTAGTAAAAGACCTCCGTTGAACCAATTTTCAATGGTGTCAATCCAATGAATATTTACCAAGTGTTTACGACTAGCTCTAAAGAAATCTTCTGGGTGAAGTCGCTCCTCAAAACTATTTAATGTCCGCAAAACCATAGGCTTGAAAGTGTCAAAGTAAATTTTAACATAATTCCCTTCACTTTCTAGTTTCCTAATTTTTTCAACTTCAACAAACCAGCAACGCTCGCCATCTTTTATAAATACGCGATCTTTGGAATTAAGAAATCTGTTTTGTCTATTCGGAGTAATTTTTACTTCAGAAGAAAAATCGTCTTTTTCATGAATTTTTTTAATTGCCTCCTTTAATCTGTTCGGTTCAACAGGTTTTAGCA
>JAHKAT010000122.1 GCA_018825925.1 Bacteroidota bacterium
CCACGCCACCTACGAACGATTATTCCATGAAAGGTTGTCTGATTTAGTAACTCTTTGTCGTAAATGTCATGAAGCAATTACAAATAGAATAAGAAAGGAGAGATATAGAAAAAGAAAAGTACGAATTTCGGCGTATAAGTCAAATCGACCAAAAATTTTAAGAAAGGAAACAATATATGAAAAAATTAATGTTCAAAATTATCGGCGCACAACCCCTCCTCATGCATAATGGGCAACTGGCTAATCCGTTAAACGAAATAACGAAACAAATAAAGGCAATTTCGGGAAAACGGGCAAAAACCGATGCAGATTTAGAGGAGATGGCTCGATTGGAATGGCATGGGTCATTATATACAAATGAAAAAGGAAAGATCTGTATTCCTGGACAAATTTTTGAGGCAGTTCTATTTAACGCAGCCAAAGGAAAGAAGTTGGGGAAGAAAGCATTGGCTGGATTATTTTGTGATGATAACTTTGTATTAGACTTTCCAGATAAAGATAAATCAATTGATAAATTATGGGAGAATTCAGACTATCGATTTAGCGCGCTCGTAGTCATTCAAAGGAGTAGAATTATGCGGATGCGTCCAATATTTAAAAAGTGGAGCGCAATTGTTGTGGTCGAATTTGATGAAAAAGTGTTTAATGAGCGAGAAGTGATTGATATAGTTCAAATGGGTGGAGATATTGGAATTGGGGACTGGAGACCAAGATACGGAAAGTTTACTGTAGAAAAAGTTTAATTTTTCAGGGAATGGTCAGATCAGGTAGGGCACGATGTGGAATGATAAGACGCGGTAGGACTGGGCAAGGTAAGGAGAATTTATTTTTAGGGTGAGGCGAGATGGGATAGAATTTGGTTAGACTAGGTGTAACGAGATGTGATGAGGCTTGGCAGGGTTTTATGAATATTATTGATTTGAAGCGTTTTACAAAAACCGAGGAAGTAGTTGTTTTGATGGCTAGCGGACAGGGAAAATACAAAGAAAGAGTTATTGAAAAAAACATAGATGACGGTTGGTATAAAGTAACAATTGGTAATGAAATTAAGGTTGAACGAAGAGCGACCTTGCTAGAAATAAATGAAGAATTAGAAAAACACAAAACGATAACTGGATATTCTTTTGGCTCGGATTTTATACCAGTCAATTTTGAAAATTTGTTTAGCAAGGGATACGGCGAGACGGTTCCCGTTTTATTCAATAAAGGAGAACCTTGGGAAGCGATAAGGGTAGCAGAAATAAACAAAAGATTTATCTATGTGGACGTGGCTTTTGGTTTTCATCGCGCTTTGGTTCATTTACAAAAGCTCTTCGAAGCCGAACAAACCTTATTAAACGAGAAAAACATCAGTCCAGAGATCCGCTATATGTGGCTTCTGCTCTCTTTAGAACGCGATACGTGGCGACACCTAGCGGAACTGGAAGCATTAAAGTTAAGCGAGAGAGAAAAGAAGAAAAGGGCAGAGGAATTCCGACTCAATTTTTCCGAAAGGATAAAAGTTGTAGTCGAACAGGCGGGAGGAGTATTTATATCCGCCACAAAACAAGCAAATAATAGATATTTAGTGACCTGGAGAAGTGGAAGGCAAACGGTTAAAAGCGTAATCAAAGAAAATCTAAGAGTAGAACATGCGGGCTATTGTTTATCTAATTTTGATAAGCACCATTCGTTGCAATCTCTGATAAATCTTTCGAAAGTTTATAGAGAAGAAAGTGGCTCCTTATATTTAACACGCGTATGAAACCAAAAGATTGGAACAAAAGACCAAAAGGATGCAGAAGAACTGTCTCGGGTATGCATATTCCTAGAGAAAGAAACTTAGACTATTATACGATTGAATTTTATTGTTCGGCGTGTGGACTCATTGACGATACGGGCGAATTTGGGGAACATCTTTTTGGAGAACCCGAAAAAGTAGATGATACTAAACCAATATAAATCCAATGGATAAATTTAAAAAAATAATATGATCTACACTCGAGAAACTGGCGCAATACTTTCA
>JAHKAT010000123.1 GCA_018825925.1 Bacteroidota bacterium
ATGCTGTTGAAAGAGTCATCGCTGAGCCTTACGAAAGAAAAGAAACAGAGCCGATTATAAAAATCGTGCAGGAATACCAGTTCTTAAACAACGCCAAGTGGTTTCCCATAAAATTAAGTTCGGAGTTGATCTTTCCACAAATTGCTTTTACCATAGCTGATTCTTCAGTGAGTGTCGTAAGTCGATCCAGTACATACATTGATTCCGTGGAACTAAACCCTGAAAAAGTTAAAAAATATTATTTCGACAATGCCAATTTCAAAGTGAATAATACCGCAGGGGATGTAAAAGATAGCACTTGGAATGAACTGCGGAAGTACGAACTGACCGACAAGGAAAAGAACACCTACAAAACAATCGATAGTATAGCAAAAGCAGAAAAATTAGACAAATTGGTTTACGGTTTAAAAGTGCTCACTACGGGTAAAATTCCATTAAAATACATCAATGCAGATTTGAGTCGGCTTTTAGGATACAATGAATACGAAGGCTTTCGTTTGGGGCTTGGATTAGAAACATCCGACCGCTTGTTTGAACCTGCTTCTTTGGGTGGGTACTTCGCCTACGGCTTTCGCGACAAAGCGTTTAAATGGGGAGGAGATTTGCGCGTTCATATTTATCCCCGTAAATCGTTGACTTTAAAACTTTCCTATCGCGATGATGTTTTTGAACGTGGTCAGCGGCCATATATAGACGAACTTAGTGGCTATTCCTCAATCAGTCAGTTGCGCAGTTTGTATGTTCGCTATATGGACCGATATAGACAAGCTATTGCTGATTTATCTATTTATGCTTCTTCCAATTTTAGGGTTGGCGTGGAAGGGAAATACGAACGAGTTGGATTTTTACAAGGGTACAGACACCAAACCTTTCAAGCTTATACACCCTTTACAACCACTTCACTAGAATCAATAGATAATTTTGCTCTTACCGCTTCTGTTTTGTGGAGTATCCGCGAAAAAGTGGTTATGCTAGGAAACCAGCGTTTATCTAAGGGAAGTAAATACCCCACCTTGTTTTTTTCCGCAAGTAGAGGTATTTCTGGTGTACAGTTGTCTCAGTTTAACTACACCCGCTTGTATGCCGAGCTTTCCCATAAAGTTTCTATTCGCGGGGTTGGCTATTTCAAATATTCAATCTGTGCAGGAGAATTACTGGGCGATGTTCCTTTAAATTACACCTTTGGATTATTCAACTCCTTTTCGGCCCAATATAAATTAAACTTAAGTATCTCCAATACTTTTGAAACATTGGACAATCTCGGGTTTTATTTTCAGAAAAACGCCTCAGTTTTTACTCGTTTCGATTTCAATCAATGGAAAAAATTCAAGAAATTCAAACCTCAAATTGGAGTTCACAATGCCGTAGGATTTGGAAAAAGCGCAAATGCCATGCAGTCAACTGTCCCTATTAGAGGTCTGGAAAAAGGACATTTTGAAACTGGATTAGTGGTGAACAATCTGTTAAGTAACCTTGGATTGGGTGTGTTTTACCGTTACGGTGACTATAAATCTGTATATGAATTACAAAATTTATGTGTTAAACTTAGTTTCACGTTTACCTTTTAACGGCTCAGAAAAACGGTTCCTTTAAGCAGCTGCACCTTGTCTTCTACTCCACAAGTAGTCATGTCAACGATGTAATGGTAAATTCCTTGAGGAGATTGTTTTCCGGCATACGTTCCATCCCATGAAGCATTTTGATCGAATGTTTCCCAAATTAACTGCCCCCATCGATTGAATATTCGAAGGTGAAACGCTTCAGCCGTCAAATCGGATTTTGCGCCAAAACGATTGTTAAATTCATCGCCATCTGGGGTAAATGCATTGGGGATATACATCACAAAAGGTGCGACATATATTTTTTTCAAGGCCGAGTTAGAACAACCGAATTTATTGGAGGAAATCAATTCTATGGTTTTAAACCCACCTGTTTGATAGTTGTACACAAATGGATTCGGAGCGTTGCTTGCAATTTTGTTTAATTCACCCAATAAATAGGTTCTAAAGTCTCCCCCTTCTGAAATGTCGGTTAAGGTTAATGCATTGTCACAAACATCCAAAACTTCACGGTCTATTAAAAATCCAGCATCAGGAACTGGCCGCACATAAACCAAGTCATCTCTTGTTTTTGTCAGTTTTGCAATACATCCTGTTTTCGTTTCTATGGTAAGAGTAACCACGTATTCTCCTGTATCAACATAAACAGTTGTAGGGTTTTGCAGTGTGGAAAATTGACCATTGCCCAAGTCCCATAAATAAGTAATCGGAGAGTCAGCAATACTTTTATCGATAAACTGCGCATTGAACGGAGTGCATTGAATAGCCTCAAGAACTGTAAAATCTATCGTTGGTTCACGAAATAAAAAAACGGTTTTCGTAACTGACTTTTCGCATTGCAAATAGTTTCCTGTCAAACGAACGAGTTGATTGCCCGGTGTGTCAAAGCTAACGCCATAAACGTTGGTGTCACTTGCTATTGTGGGCACTCCATTTGGACCAAAATTCCAAGAATAAGTGGCTATATCTGGACCAGAAACATTGCCTATAAAATCAAAAGAGTTGTTTGTGATACACACCGAATCTTTACTTTGTATTGACATTATTAGGTCGTCATAAACCAAAACGTCCTTATAAACAGTGTCAATACACAAGCCTGTACTTCCTGCAATCAAGCGAATGGTATGCGTGCCTGGAGTGGTGTATTTATAGCTGGGTTCTGGCAAATTGGATACATCTTGCGTTGTGGATGGATCTCCAAAATCCCAAGAATAATTAATGGCATCTACACTAAGATTTACAAAATTCACCGTTAATCCATCACATTCATAATCCAAAGGAACATCAAAATCAATATCTGGATAATCAAGGATCAACGCGTCTATTGTGGTGTCTGTTGCGCAATGGGGATGCACATATGAGAATTTAACAGGAAAGGATCCAGATTGGTTAAAATTCACCCCCATAACATTTTGAGAAGTGGCCGTCGACGGTGTTGCATTGGGTCCAAAATTCCATGAAAAAGTTCCACCATTCGCATTCGTTGCACTGCCTACAAAATCTATAGAATTTTGAACCACACAAACTGAATCAGTTGCCGTAAAGTTAACATCCACAGGCTCGTTCAATATCAAAGTAACTTCTGCAGAATCGATACAATCATTATTCTTTTTAGCAAGAAATCGGATTGTGTATGTTCCTGCGGACGGGAAGGTAAAGGTTGGTTTAAAAACATTTGTGGTATCGGCGTTTGTTCCCGGCACACCGAAATTCCACCTATAATAGGTCCCTCCAAAACTATTATTTGGAAAATTCACTGTTAATCCGTCACAAGTACCTATATAATCGGATTGTTGCTGAGGAATATTGGCATTTAAGGTGATCTGACATTGAATCACATTAAAAACAAAGTCACGAATACTTTTTGAAACGGTAACTCCATTTCGCCTTTCTTCAACTTGAACACCAACCACATAAAGTCCTGTGAGGTTAGGTTGCCCCGTAAGCCGACCAGTAACTGGATCAATTTGTAAGTTAGATCCTGGACCGAGCTGCTGTGCAACATTGTGTCCGTTGGCCCAAACCACAGGCGAATAAGGCGGTGAAGCTGGTGGTTCTGGCTTTGGAACAGCGCTTGAACCACCGTGTAAAGGAGTTGCTAAAGAATAAATCAATTGGTCGCCATCCGGATCAGTAGCAGAATGGTCGAAATCTAAAAAATCGTTGTTACAAATCACCAAAGGTGGAAAATTTTTAAATCTAGGGCTTGAGTTGGTTGCAGCTATAGCGGCTGATACAGGTACATGTACCTGCAGTGTTATCCCAAAATCATCTGGTATTTGGAGGTTTGAAATATTTGGTCCGCGGCAACAGCGCTGATACACCAAAGTATATCCGCCAGGTGTCGGTGGCAAGGTTACAATTGTTGTATAAACAGCTTTTTCTGTACAAATATTGTTGGGAGGAATAATGCACGGATTGTTAAAAGTTATTGGCAAAACGATACTTCCTGGAAAAACAATTCGTTTGTCTTCCACCAATACGTTTGAGCCATTGTAAATCCCCAATGACATTTCAGCATCGAATGCTGCCCCAGTCGAATTACAATCACGATACAAAATAATGTACACGCGATAACTGTTTCCTGAGATGTAATTGTAATAGATTTCGCCACCAACGATATGAGCAGCACGTGCCATTCCGCCTTGAAAAAGGCAGATGAAAAGTAATAATCCTATGAATAAATTTCTTTTCATTTAATCAAACTCCAACAAAGGTCGAAAGGATTTGTAGTCGAAATCTTCAATAAATTTAGTGGAAATTATTTTCCTTTCTGTTAATCCTGTCACCTTTTGATTAAAGTGTGGTTTTGGTAAACCCAAATGTTGTGCCATTTTGGTGTAATACACTTTTCTGCTTACATTTTCAGGGTTCACTACATTCCAAACGCCAGTTTTATCGAGCGTTATTGATTGAAGAATAGCTCCAATAACATCTATTTTATCGATTAAATGAACTTTTCCATCTGGATCGTCATTTTCTTTTTTCACTAAATAATGGACCGGATTTCTATCGTTTCCAATTAGACCTCCTAAACGAAGTATAACGGATTGTGAAGGGGAATAGGAAAGAAATGCTTGTTCGGCCAAATACAAATTTGATTGCCGATCTACTTCTGCTGATTCATTAAAAGCGCCTTTTGATCTCGGGTAAATACCAATAGAACTTGTGTAAATAAACTTGGTTTCGTTATCAGAATTTTTCACGATGTCCTCCATTAAAGTCTTGTAATTAATCGCTTCAAATTTTGAAGGGGGAATCGTTACAATTATTGTTTTTGAGGATTTCAATAACGGGATCAATTGTTCCAGCCCATCTTCGTGCTTCCACCGAATAGATTTTACATGTTCATCGGTTACAAACCTTGGAATAGATTGTGTTTGAGTTCCCCAAACGGAATAGCCAAGTTGATTGAGATTATTTGCTAAACTTGCCCCCAACCAACCTAATCCAATTATACCTACTGTTTTATTCGTTTCCACTGTATATACATAACGTGCTTTATGGGAAATGGTTGTAAAAAAGGGGTGTTAAATTTACAATAAATGCACAACTGTCAGTAAATTTAGCCCATGAAATTTAGTAAAGGGTATACGCGTTTTCATTGGGCCAGTTTAATATTTATTTATTTAGTGATTATTGCTGGTTCAGTTGTTCGAACTTCTGGCAGCGGAATGGGTTGTCCAGATTGGCCAAAGTGCTTTGGTCAGTGGGTTCCGCCAACGGATGAAAGTCAACTGCCTGAAGGAACGCAAGAGCAACTTCTTGAAAAGCGACTTCAAAAGGCTGAAAAATTTGCCTCTTTACTGGACAAGGTCGGTCTATCGGCGTCTGCTGAAAAGTTAAGAAACGACCCTTATCTTCAACTTGATGAACCCTTTAATGCCTCTCGTACATGGACTGAATACGCGAATAGATTGGTTGGTTTTGTCGCCGGAAATTTGGTTTTAATTCTTTTTGTTTGGACGTTTGTTCGTTATCGTAAGAATCGAAAATTACTGGTTTTAACTTTTTTAAATCTCCTGTTCATTTCTTTTGAAGGTTGGTTTGGTTCTATAGTCGTG
>JAHKAT010000124.1 GCA_018825925.1 Bacteroidota bacterium
ATAAAGCTTCTATTTGAGTAGAAAAATTGTCAAGAGACCATGTGGTTTTCTCCTTGGTGTCACGTCTCGCAACTTCCACTTGGTTGTTGGCCAAATCTCTTGGTCCGATTGCAACACGAACCGGAACTCCTTTGGCTTCATATTCTGCAAATTTCCAACCTGGGCGACGATTATCGTCATCATCATACTTGCAAGTAACATTTACGGCCTTTAAGTCTTTAACTAAACCAGCTACCTTTTCATCGATCAAGGCTCTTTCTTCTTCTGTGCGATAAATTGGAATGAAAACAACATGAATAGGCGCTAGTGCAGGTGGTAAAACCAATCCTTCATCATCTGAATGAGTCATAATTAGAGCGCCTATCAATCGTGTTGAAACTCCCCAACTGGTGGCCCAAACATATTCTTGTTGTCCTGTTTTGTCAGCAAACTTCACGTCAAATGCCTTTGCGAAATTTTGCCCTAAAAAATGCGACGTTCCAGCTTGAAGCGCCTTTCCATCTTGCATCATCGCTTCTATGCAGTAGGTGTCAAGCGCTCCTGCAAATCTTTCCGACTCTGTTTTTCTTCCTCGAATAACTGGCATTGCCATAAATTCTTCTGCGAAAGTGGTATACACTTCCAGCATTTTTTCCGTTTCTTCTATTGCCTCTTGCTTCGTTGCGTGCGCAGTGTGCCCTTCTTGCCATAAGAATTCTGTCGTTCGAAGAAATAGCCTCGTTCTCATCTCCCAACGCACCACATTGGCCCACTGATTAATTAGTAATGGCAAATCTCTATACGATTGAATCCAGTTTTTATAAGAATTCCAAATAATCGTTTCTGAAGTTGGACGAACAATTAGTTCTTCTTCAAGTTTTGCGTCTGGATCTACAATCACGCCAGAACCATCTTCGGCATTCTTCAATCGATAATGAGTGACGACAGCGCACTCCTTCGCGAAGCCGTCGATGTGAGAGGCTTCTTTGCTTAAATAGGATTTCGGTATAAACAAAGGAAAGTAGGCGTTTGAATGACCGGTTTCTTTGAACATCTTGTCCAAAGCCTCCTTCATTTTTTCCCAAATTGCATATCCGTATGGTTTTATGACCATACAACCTTTTACATCAGAATGTTCCGCTAAATCGGCTCGTCCGACTAACTCGTTATACCATTTTGAGTAATTCTCAGAACGTTTGGTGAAATTTTGGCTCATTTTTTGCTTATTTTCAAGCTGGTAAAAATAGAAAGAAAACCTTAGATTTACAGATAAAGCAAGAGACTTATGACGAAAATGAAACAATCGAACTTTGGGTTACTTCTGGCAATCGTTTGCCTGTCAAGCGCTTGTAGCTCTATGCAAAATATAACTGACGACGATGTTTACATCATTAAATCCTCCGAATTGCCCATTGGAGATGCTGTTTCCGATGAAACATCCTATGAAGCATACAAATATAGAAACAATATAAAATCCAATAATACAGGTTATTACAACCCTGAAAACAATAGACCGATACTCAATCAAACTTTTCCAAGGACTATTTTATTTACAAATGTTTTTTACAGCAATCAATTTTATAATGGCTCAAATATAAATAATGGTAATTGGAACTCACATTCGAACACCTTCTACAAGCCAAGAGGAGGTATCAACGGTTCATCCACCCAAAATTTAACCAAATACCAATACAATGAGAAAGTCTTTGCTCCTTTAATGAAACCCTCAATTGCACCAATGGGAATTGTTGAAAAGCAGAATATGTCTGTTGTAAAACCGATTCGACCTAACACTGGAACACCAATCCAATACGAACACCCCAAAGGTTCTTTAAAACCAAATAATTTACCGGGTAGAAACAGCGGTAATTTGAATGTACCAAGCAACTCAAGTCCTCATAAGGTTAAAAGCCCTTCAATGAATTCAGGCTCTCCTAAACCAAGTTCGAGCACACCAATTGGAAGAAGAAAATTGTAATGAGAATACTAGTTTTGATCTTACTTATAGGTTCTTTTCACACCGTTTACACGCAGAATGAACTTGATTTATATCGATATTCTAAACACAAAATTTACGGAGATGCTCGATTTGAAGCGATGGGTGGTGCATTCGGAGCTTTGGGCGCCAATCTTGCCAGTTCCCAAATCAATCCAGCTGGATTTGGAAGATATTCCAGAAATCAATTCGTAGGTTCATTTGGTTTAGAATCAAGAAAACAAAAATCCATTTTTCAAGAAGAGGAATTAGCTGGATCAAATTTTTTAGCGCATATCAATAATGCAGGGGTTATCTTGGTAAATGATGAGTCGAAGCTAAATAAGGGCTGGGTATTTAGTCAGCTTGGGCTGGGTTTTAATAGACTTAAAGGCTTCAGAAACTCGTTTAAATACACCGGTTCGACAGATAATTCAATGCTCAATTCGATAGCAAATCAATCGGCAGGCTTTTCGCCCGATCAATTGTATTTAAATTTTCCTTTTTCAAGCTCAATGGCCTGGGAGACCTATGCAATCAATTATGACGACTCAACAAGAACCTATTATCCAGTTTTAAGCGGACCAAACCAGCACACACGAACCATTTCAGAAAAAGGAGGAATAAACGAGTTTTTCATTTCAGCATCAGGTAATTACCTGAATCGCTTGTATTTGGGCGCCAATTTTGGAGTTCGCTTTGTGAACTTTGAACAAGGAATTGAACATCAGGAAAAAGCTATTTCACCTACTAATTCATCGATTCAGTCTTTTGTGATTAACAACAGCCTACGTGTTTCTGGAACAGGAACGAATGTTAAAGTGGGTGTATTGTTTCTGCCAATAGACCGGCTTCGGCTTGGATTCTCTATCCATACACCTACGTTTTACGAGCTAGAGGATGACTACACGGCTGATATGACTACCGTTTATAAAGACACTACCATAAAACTACCAGACGCCTTTAAGCCAGAAGGCAATTACAAATATCGATTGAGAACCCCCGCAAAATTCGTTGGTTCATTTGGTTATATTTTTGGAACTAAAGCCTGTGTCTCAGCAGATTTAGAATACATCCCCTACCGAACCAGTCATTTTCGCTCAACTACAGACGAAAATTATGTCCCTTATGATTATATCCAAGAGAATAAAATAGCTAAAGAAGCATTTGCAGCTGGAATGAACTTAAGATTAGGAGGAGAATATGTGATTAATGGAGTTTTGTTTATTCGTGGAGGTTTTGGAGCTCAATCGAAAGCCTATGCAAAATCGACAAATATTGAACCCGATTGGGATTTAACCTTTTCAGGTGGCTTGGGATTGAAATTTGAGAAAATAACAGTAGACATGGCTTTCAGTAAAGAACAATGGAATAGAAATTACACACCTTTCGAGGGAAATACGAGCAATTTCAAGACCACCTCTAATCGTTTTATTATTAGTTGCGCTTACTTCATTCAATAGAGTGTTTCACTGCTTGTCCAAGACTGATTTTTTTTAACTTACTCTCAATCCAAGCGTTCAAGTTAAAATACTCCGTCAAAACTCGCTCGTTTTCATTTTTATACAAAGCTGTAATTTCAGCATTAAAGCTGTCAAGCAAAGGAACCTGTTCTTGAGTCAAAGGTGTTTTAGATAGTTTTCTAAGGTATTTGACAATTACCGCCTCCGAAATCATCGTTCGCTCATTCTTACTGATGAATCGATTCGTTGATTTTATGATATACTCAAGAAAATCGTAATTCTCAAGTTCATAGTGTAAAATCAAATTCAACACTCTTGCAAAAGCGTAAATATCTTGCCTTAAGTTGGTTTCATTGTCATTCAGTACCTCATTCAAATACTGCAAAGCTCTTTTAAACTCCCCTATTCCAAAACAAGCATAAGCACGATAATAAAAGAAAAGGACCTCTTGTTCCTTATTTATTTTGTCACCAAATTCCTTTTGTTTTTTCTCGTTCAAATCAAATAAATCAACTGCTTTTTCAAATTCTCCTTTGGACTGTAATAATTTTATTTCTAGCTGAAATGAATGCGTAAATATTTTAACTTCAATATCCGTTGAATTAAATCCTTTTTCTTTTCCTAGATTTCTGATTTCAAGAATTAAATTACTTGCTTCGTCAAAACTCTTGTTTTCTATAAGACATCTACATAAAAACGA
>JAHKAT010000125.1 GCA_018825925.1 Bacteroidota bacterium
AAATAAGTACGCTTGTAAGAAAGCAACTAATAACTCCAAAACGGAGATAAATAAGGCCATTGGTACAGACAAAGCTCCCCAAGCGGCACTTTTATTGATAAAGATAATTGATACCAAGGCCAAGATAATAATGTGCCCTGCTGTAATGTTGGCAAACAAACGAACCATCAATGCGAATGGCTTCGTTAGAATTCCAACCAATTCAATTGGAATCATAATTGGCAACAAGGCAACTGGTACCCCAGGCGTAGCAAATATATGATGCCAGTAATTTTTGTTTCCAGAAAATACCGTCACTATTAAAGTACAAAGTGCTAAAAACAAAGTAACCGTGATATTTCCAGTCAAGTTAGAACCTACTATAGGAATTAAACCCAAAAGATTTGAAATCCATATAAAAAAGAAAATAGTCAATAAATAAGGCACATATTTCTTGTACTTCGGACCTATGTTTGCTTTCGCAATATCGTCGCGTACAAACAAAATGATAGGCTCGGTAAATTTAGCAACTCCTTTTGGCGCAACTGCTCCATTCTTCTTGTAATAATTGGCCGTACCAATCATCAACAAAATAATTACTAAAAAACTAATAAAAAGAGCAACAACATTTCTAGTAACAGATAAATCAATTGGCTTTGCATTCATCGCAACTCCATTGTTTATGTTTAAAGAACCATTGTCTAACTTGTAAATTTTGTCATGAAACATCGCATATCCTGCAGCATCTTCAACTCCCAATAAATAGGAAACCTGTGCATTTGTTTTTGCATCCGTCGTGTAAACAGTTTCTCCGTGATAAAACATCGAAGATGAAAATGTTTTCATCCCGCCATCGATTAAAATAATTGGCAAATAAATCGAAGTTGGATTGTCGTGACCACCCCACAAATGATATTCATGCACATCCTTGATGTGTTCCATGATCATGTCGTTCACGTTGAATTTGTGCTCGGCATGACCTGCCTCTGCAGAATGCTCGTCGTGAATTCCTTCCGTTTGTGCCTCATGAGAAGCGTGCTCATCCGTGTGATTTTCTGTTTTTGCCCAAGACAAACCAACAAAAAGCACTGCTGAAAGAGTTAAAATGAATGTTTTCAATCTGTTATTCAAAATCATTATGAACATTTTAATAGGGTGACCCTTAAAATTTTGCGCAAAGGTAGGGAAACTTTCCCAAAATGCAACACTATTTCATCTTTTGGATCTTACTTTTTACTCTTCGTCTTCTTCTTTCGGAAGAAGCTTGCGGAATTCTTCGATTGCTGTTGTCAAATTCGTTAATTCTTCACTCGTTTTTTTAACAAAATCAGCATCTTTACTTTTTTCCTTATCTGCTAATTCATCACTTAAAGTTTCTTGTTTTTCTTCCATTCCACCCAGCAAGTATTGAACATTTCTAGCCATAAACATTTTGGTATAGAAACCTCCGTTTTCTGCCAAGTAATTATATACTTTAACACTTTCTAGTAATTGTGAAGCACCTAATCTGCTGTTCAACAAGGTGAATGAATTCAAGGTTCCCAATTGTTCAAAGCCCGACACTTTATTGCTCATCAATGTTTTTCTAAAGAAATTTGCTTGATCAACCGTACCATACAATCCATAAACATTCGCTATTCCTGCAATCATTTTAGACGAATTTTCATTCTCTAATTTTTTCGCTGCCTCTATGGCTTTGATGGGGTCTACCTTGGCATATCCTTTTAATGCAGCGCTAATTACCATGTACGACTGATCTTTCTCCATGGCGCTTTCTATCACCTTTGTCAATTCAAGACCAGATTCATTGGCGGCAACATAATTCACAGCAGCACTCCTTACTTGCGATTTATCATCTTGCACAGATAGGTTTTTAATGATTTGCAAAGCCTTCACTTTGTTTTCACCTGTTAATGTTCCACTTTTTTCTATTGCCGTTGCTCTAATTTTCCAAAAAGAATCATTCAAAGCATCCAAGATTAACTGTTCCGAGTTTGCATTTCCTGGTTTCAATCCATTCAATAATGCCGCTTGACGTGGAGCAAATCTATCGCTGTTGTAATATTGATAAATCCACTGTTCAGTAGGTTTTGTTTCACGCACTTTCGCCAACAGCATTTGTTGATTATCGAAAATCATTCCTTTCAACACACCATTTACTGGCAAGTCAAAAGAGTTCTTCAATTGATTTACCCATACTCTGTGAGTAATCACCCCTTTGGTGTCGTGAATTGCAATATCTATCGGTAATTGAAATAATGGAAATTGTTCTAAATCCTGAGCTTGATCTATTGTTACCTTTAAAGTGTTGGTTGTAGCATCAAAAGTTTGATTTACCTCTAAAATCGGATGCCCTTTTGCCAAGTACCATTGGTTAAAAAACCAATTTAAATCTTCACCGCTCACCTCTTCAAAAGCCAAACGCAATTGATGAAATTCGGCTGCTTTAAATGAATTCTTCTTCAAATATTGGCTGATTCCTTCAAAAAATGCTTCGTCACCCAAATAATTGCGAAGCATGTGCAAAATACGTCCCCCTTTGTTGTACGAGTGACCATCAAACATTTGTTCTTTATCTTTATAATCCCACCAAACTAATTCGTGGTAACCTTGTCCTTGAGCCGACTGGAAATAGCCGTTCGCTTCTTGCTCAGCCTGATAGTCGGCCTCATCCAAGCCATATCGATGTTCATCCCATAGATATTGTGAGTAATTCGCAAAAGATTCATTCAAAGTTAGATTTGACCATGATTCAGCCGTTACTAAATCCCCGAACCAATGGTGAAATAACTCGTGCGCAATAGTTGATTGATCGGTGCCATCTAATAATTCTCTTTTTGTTTTGTAGGCATACTCACCAAAGATAACGGCTCCTGTATTTTCCATCGCACCCGAAACATAGTCGCGCACTACAATTTGGTGGTACTTATCCCATGGATACTCCACCTTCAAAAGATCAGAAAAGAATTTTATCATATTGGGCGTTTCGCCAAAGATGTCTTTCGCATATTTCGCCCATTCCTTTTCAACAAAATAGTTCACTGGCATTTTTGTACCATCCTTTCTAGTATATGAATCTTCAATTACTGCAAAATCTCCAACGGCCATCATGAACAAATAAGGAGCATGCGGTAAATCTTGTTTCCAATGATCTGTTTTTGTTCCATCAGCATTTGTTTTTGAGCCCATAAACTTACCGTTGGAAAGCGTTTGATACTCTTTTTTAACCGTCATGAAAATCTCTTGTGTTGTTTTCACATTAGGGGCATCAATGGTTGGAAACCAAACTGAACTGGCTTCCGTTTCCCCTTGCGTCCACAAATGAGTCATCTTGTCCTTTTCCTCACCTTTCGGGTTGATAAAAAACAATCCTTTGTCGGAGTTGATCGCCGCAGAACCTCCCGCTTTTCTATCTTCAGGTTTCGCTACATAATCGATTACTACTGTGTACTTATCCGATCGGGTATACGTTTTATCCAATTTGATTTTTAATAAATCATTGGTGTAGGTATAAACCAAATTAGCACCATTCATTTTTACCGATTTAATCTCCATCGCTTTTGCATCCAAAATCAGAGAGTCGGATGGATAAAAGTGTGGTTTAGCCGTAATTGTAGCTATCCCTGGCATTTGACTGTTTTCCCAATCAAAACGAACTTTTAGTTGGGTGTGAATCAAGTCTGTATAAATAGTTTCCGCCTTTCGATAGATGGGTTGCTGAACCATTTCGATCTCCTCGGTTGATTCTATCTCAATATTGGTCTCCTCTACCGGCTCTGTGTTGGCCGTTTTTTCGGATTCTTTTGACTGACTACTACCGCAAGCAAACAACATGGCTGTTCCTACGATTAAATAAAGAAGATTCTTTTTCATACAGTTTTTTTACGAAACGCAAATCTGTCTAAAAAAAACGAGGTGAGCAATGAATTGAGGTTAAGAAAAACTATTTGTGTTAAATTTGTGCTCATCAAAGCTTCTTTATTTTTAGAAGTTCGCAATAAAAAACGGCAAGTATGACAAAGCATTGGTCTTTCGACGGTAAAGAAATTCACGCCACAAGTGGTGCAGCGGTTCAATGGGAAAATGATCAATATTTCACCATAGAATTTAAAGGAAGAGTATTTAATGGTGAAGTTTTAGAAAGCAAAACAGAGGATAACACTTTGCATATCAAGGTCAACCACCGTGTTTTTGTTATTAAAAAGAAAGGTCCGCTAGATGATTTAATTGCTCAATTAGGACTTGATATACCAAAAATCAAGAAATTAAAAGAACTGAAAGCTCCAATGCCAGGCCGCATCGTTCAATTGGCAGTTGCTGTTGGTCAAGAAGTTCACGTTGGCGACGAGATTCTTTCTTTGGAGGCTATGAAAATGGAAAATGCACTAAAGGCTGAAGGAACTGGCGTTGTGAAGGCCATTCTTGTTGAAGCCAATCAAGTGGTTGAAAAAGGCGCTATTCTTATTGAATTCGAATAAATTATTAGCGCGCTGTTTTTAAAAAAACCTGGCTTAAAATTGAAGGATATATTTTCCCGAATTTAGAAATACACCAATTCTTGAAAGCCTTAATATCTGCTGGTTCTGTCAACCATCTCAACGCTTTGAACAACTCTTTACGAAACAAGTTCGGGTCAAAGCTTACATTCTCAAGTGTTTTTTTAGTTAGTTCTAGCATGATTTTCGTTTTTCAATTCTACCAAATTAACGAGTAGATTTCAAAAATCTTGCATGCGCTATTAAAAGTTTTCAACTATTCTCATCCAGAAGGCTTTGAAAACTTCTAATCTTAAGTCCTATTGCGCGTGATCCTTGATCACATGATAAATTTCGCCGGTGTTTTTATCAAGTACATAAATCAAGAAATGTGAGTTGTCGGCTGAGTAAGGTGATTCGATTTTGAACGAATAATTGAAATAATACTTGCCATTTGAAGGTGATTTTGAACCAATAGAGGTTCCGGTTAGTCCACCATTTAAATGTAATTTCAATAAATCCCGATGAACATAGTCGTAATTTATATCACTCGGATACGGTGATCCCAAAGGAAATTTTTGCGGTTTAACGATAGAATCTTCCATAAATGCGACAACCAAGCCTAAATTATTTGCATTCAAAACGGGGTCTAAAATCTCTGCTTCAATATGAATAAACGCTCCTTTTGTGGCTGGAAAATAGTTGATTACGGATTGAAGATTAACTTTCAAATCGTTACTTACCAATAAAGCATTTGCCGCAGCTCTCCATTTATTTGAACCCAAGGCTACGTTGTTCTCATAAGCTACTCTGCTTACCGATCCTTTTGGGTTTCCGGAAAAACCAGAGGAGGGTAAATCTTTGATATAGCGACCGATATTCAATCCTATTTCATTGGTGAAATTATAAATAAACGGTTCCGTGTTAAAGGTTTGAAAACTCTCAATCCCTGTTGGCCCAGTATGTATTGTAGAAACAAAAACGCGATCTTTAAAATCATTCGCAATGTAATGGCCAGTATCCGCAGCTGCCGGGCAGTAGATGCATTTGTGACCTGTATAATCTTCAATCAAGACATTTCTATCGGCATTCGCGTTCGCAGTAAAAACTGGAAATGCGTAATCGTCGAAATTTCCAGGATACAAACTTTCGTCCAACTCACCGATGGATTTTGGTGGATAAGGGTTTTTAACTTTATCACAAGAATTGAAGGAAAAGCAAGTAACGAGAGTTAAAATGCTTACGAGTATTTTTAAACTTGTTTTCATTATTTTTTCAAGTTACGAATTAAAAACTATGTGTGAAATTTATCGTCAAACCATTACTGGCTGGCACAAATCGACAAACTCCACCAACACAAAACAAACCAGCTCTTTGTTTACCGTATGACAAAGTAAAGCGAGAAGTTTCGTGAATATATCCAAACACCCCAATCAAATAATGTACTTGCAAAGCCTCGATTGGATTGCCGTAATTGTACTGATCTATGATACTGAAAAAGAAATTTGGACTTACATTGTATTCGATCAACATTGTGGCCCAGTCGCCTTTGTCTTTTTTCGTTGTTAAGCTTTGAATTTCCGCTCGAATTGAGTGTTTTTTATTGATTTTGTATCCAAATTCAGCCACTGCTACATCGGAATAGATAATTCCTTTTGCGTCGTTAGTAATCTTGGTGATATCATTGTTGATGCTCAGATTGAAGTAACTCAGCACTACATTAAATTTCGGGCTAAACTTCTTTGTAATGTTAAAATTGATGTCTCTCCAATAAAGCAAATCAGCTTTATCAAACAGATTCGTTTGATAATATACTCGGTTTGAATCTGGGGTAGTGAAATTAGAAGTATGGCGCACTGGAGCATAAGCCGTTGAGAAGTTACCATTGACTGTCGTACCATATTTTCCACCTACGCGAGTTCCTTTTTGAAAAGTATAAAGAACCTCTGCTTGGTAGGCCATTTCACCTACTGGTTGGGTTTGATATGGGTACAAAGACGCTACTAAATTATAGGTGTGCGTTTTATTCATCGGAGGCAAAAAGTTGATCAGTACGTTCTGCAAGCTTTCATCTCTATCGGATCTAAAAGAGAAGTTGTCGACTGATTTTGCAGAAACCAATATCCCCAATCCTTTTTGTGAATAACCTAGATTTATAAGAGCGGCGTGACCTGAATTATAGTTGTAATTATTATCGGCACTTGGGTCATTATCTTTCATTACATATTCAAAATCCGAATAAAATCGACCATATCTTGCTTTGATCCGTCCCCCGTATGCTCCAACATTTTCAGGCAATACTAAATCGTCGCGATTGTCGGCTTGGTATTTAGATACCAAAGATCCAGCAATAGTGATGTCAAGTTTTTTATCCTTCATAAAGGGTAGGATTTCATTTAAGTGGAAGTCGATATCCGCACCTCTCACAATTCCAGAGGAGTTGATCACCCTACCTTCCGAAAATTTATAGCGATTTCTACCGTAAACTCCCTTTAGGGCAACTCCTTTTATTGGTCTTAATATCAGACGCATACCATCCATAGCGTTGTCGAATCCCAAGGAACGATCTTCGTAGGCTCTAAAAATCAACCCTGCACCAAACTGCTCATAAAAATTACCGATAGTAACATCGACAAAATCATTTTCATACCCCACATAACGCATACCAATTCCAGTTCCATCAAAATTATCTGGATATCCCAAAATAGCGGGTGAATACGACTCTACTCGCATTCCAGCCTTAAAACCAGCTTGGCGATAAAACACATTCATATAGGCGTTTATCAGTGCTTTTGATGGCGGCTGAACGGCCCCAATTAAGGTGTCAGGATTCAGGTATTGCACCGTCGCTTCCATATTCCCTGAAATATTCGGCGCATTGGTCTTCGGCTCCTGAGAAAAAGAAACTAAATGAAAGGATAAAATCCCAATCGTTAAGAGCTTTCGTTTGGATAGATTCATGTGAAATAGAGGTAAGGTCTTAATTTTGATCTTTTAATTTCAATAATTCAGCATACAATTTGTCCTCATCACCAGGCGCATAATTGTTGTGAGCATATACAATTTTACCGCTTTTATCTAGCAAAAAGGTATGAGGCACATTGTTTACACCCATCGCTCTTTTAAAATCGCCATTCGGGTCCATTAACACTAAATATTCCCATCCTTTACCGTTGACATAAACTGGAACAGAGTTTTTTGTTTTTTCATCGTCAACAGAAACGGCAATTAAATTAACGCCTGTTTCTTCCTGCCAATCTGTGTATAAATCATGAATTGTATTGAGCTCTCTTTTGCACGGTGAACACCAAGTAGCCCAAAAACTAATAATTACTGGACCGTCGAAACCAAAATCTGCAGTGTTTACTTCTTTTCCATCCATGTCTTTTAACTTTACCGAAGGCACCGATTTTCCTGATAATAATTCACTTTCCTGAGAAAACCCACAAAAAGATAATAACCCAATAGACAATACAAATACTAATTTTTTCATTCTAATAATTTTTATAGACAAAGGTCAAATACCCTGCCGAAAGCCAAATGTAGCCATTATTTAACGCTGAAATACGACCCATATTTAAAAACATGTTGAATTCCTAATGGACCTAAAATCTAAAATATTACTATTACAATATTCTTTTTCAACACTTTAACAACTAAAAAAACATTGAAAATATTGGAATCACAAAATTTCATGTATTCTGGCAAGCTATTTGAATAAATTGGAAAAGAACACATTTTTTATTAAATTTGTTTATTAAGGTAGATTCTGACAGGGTCGATCTGAAAAGAACATTAAACGAACGATATGGTTAAAAATATACTTTCACTTTTCATTGCAGTATTAATTTGTGGTCTTTCTAGTGCGCAAGTACAGAAATTCAAGCTCATGAAATATGGCACTACCACTGACCTGACTGGAACAGTTATAGATGTTGACATCACCACGACAGATGAAATTCATTACAATTTATTAGTTGAAAACATCTCTGGTGGGACTATGGATGTTGTTGCTTCAAGAACAATTATTTCTGCACCTTCAAATTGGTTAGATCAAGTTTGTTTTGGAGCTAATTGTTTTGATATTGGCGACAAACAGAAATGGACCATGGCGTCTGGTGATGCCTATACCATGAATGATGGTCAAAGTTCTGTGTCTGAAATTAAAATCAATCCAGCTACACCGAACAATGCTATTTACAGATATTATTTCGGTACTTCACAAGATCCTTTTCAAGATTCAGTGGACATCAAAGTGAACAATGTTTTGAGTGTTAAAGAGTTTAAAAAAGACTTCACTTTGAATGTTTCTCCAAATCCGGCCAATGATTATTTGACGATAAAAGCAGGTGGTATTGAGTCTGCCAACTTAAAAATGATGGACGTATTAGGAAATGTAATTTTGTCTGAATCTTTTTCTGGTTACAAAACCATTAACACAAGTACCTTTAAAAATGGAGTTTACTTCGTGTTGATTTCTGGAAATGGAGTGGCTAGCACGAATCGAAAAGTGGTTATTCGACATTAAGCACTTAAAAATAATAGTAGAAGCCTCAGAAATCTGAGGCTTTTTTATTGCCTAAAATCATGCTAATATCCTCTTTAATTATTGACAAGACTGTTGAAGCCGCCCGCGTTGCTTCGCTTCAAATCATGCGTGTTTACGCTGAAGATTTTGAGGTAATTAAAAAACAAGACGGTTCGCCAGTAACCAAAGCAGATCAGCTCTCTTCCAAATCAATTACTGAAATATTGTCCATATTTGGCTACCCCATTCTCAGTGAAGAGGGCGACTTACCCTTATATTCCGTTAGAAAAAACTGGACAACTTATTGGTTAATCGACCCACTCGACGGGACCAAAGAATTTGTAAAAAAGAACGATGAATTTTGCATCAATATTGCCTTGATTCACAACAATCAACCGATTTACGGTCTCATTTGTTCACCTGTCACCGGACACACCGTTTACGCCGCTTCGGATCTTGGACTTTGGCAAGGTAATTTTCATAATCCCAGTTCCTTCGAAAAACACCCCATAATTGAGCTCGATAAAACGCCTTTAGTACGCCTAGTTGGCTCTCGAAGTCATGGTGCGCTTGAGAGTGAAATTCCAACGCTCGATCTTAAAAACAAAGTAATTTCCTTTCATCAAAAAGGAAGCGCTTTAAAATTTATTGATTTGGCATTAGGCGAAGCTGACGTGTATTATCGTAAAGGTCCGACGATGGAATGGGATACCGCAGCCGGACATGTTTTACTCCAAGTGATGAAAGGTGATATCGTAAACACCCAAGGCAAAACACTGGTATATAATAAAGAAAACCTGCTAAATCCAGATTTTATAGCAAAAACCCGTATTTTTACTTTAGTTTAATTTTAGAAAGCTCGAATAATGAAAAACGTTTTTTTAGGTTTAGGACTACTCCTTCTGGCTTCTTGCGGAACCACAAGTATTGTGACCGGTACAATTGTAGAGGATTGTTCGGGCGTTTATGTAAGAAATAACAATGTAGATTGGAAAATTTGCAACTCTTCAAAAATTAAACCCACTGATAAAGAAGGAAATATAACCATCAATTATATTCGAGTAGATAAATGCAAAGATTCATCCATTTGTTTGGTTTATCACCCTTCCGCTCAATCGATTCGTATTAAAAAAGTACTGAGAAAATGACAATAAGAGCATTCTCGTTTTTGCTCATACTTTCTATTTCCCAAGGTTTTTTTGCGCAACAGAACTTGGAACCAATTGACTCTTATCATAAGGATCAACTTTGGAATAAGGCGCCTGAAACCTCATCATTTCTACCCATTCCGCAAAGTCGTTTTGATTTGAGAAATTCATTGCGCGATTCTTCAAGACAATATTATTGGATCACTCAAAAGTTGTTTAAAGAATATTTATTTGAAATCAAGGGGGATGGATATCGTATTGATATCACTCCTGTTTTAAATATCGCACGAGGAAAAGATCGCGCAGATAGTAACCTTCGCAGCCTGTTTGACAATACAAGGGGAGTTCAAATA
>JAHKAT010000126.1 GCA_018825925.1 Bacteroidota bacterium
CGATGGTAATTAAATAACCAAAAGGAATTCCGTCGTACATCAAGAAGAAATCATATAAACCATGCGCCAAAGAGGCTAAAAGCAAGGTAAACAACAGTAAAAGAGGGTTTTTGTACTTTGGATGAAAAGTCAAAAGAATAAATCCGTAAGCAAATATTGAAGTGAAAAACATATGCCCAACCGAACATAAAATGGAACGAGTATCGATTAAATACGAACCATAACTAGTGAAATATTGTACGTTTTCGGCAGCTGAAAAACCAAGGGCTGAAATTGCGACAAAGGTGATGTAATCTATAGGTTCTCGAAGATGAGACCTTAAAAATTTATGAACGATTAAAAAAGGAACGATTTTCGACACTTCTTCGATCATACCAATTCCAAAGGTGCAATACAAAAAATCATTCACAAAATGACCGTTCAGATCAAATCCAAAAGGGGTGACAAACAACTCATTTGCAGGTCCAACCAACAAAGTAGAGGCTGCTCCCATGAAAAAAACAGCAATCACATAGCCCAAATGATTTCGATCGAAAATATCAATTAAACGATAGTAATCTACCCAAATCCAAGCAATAAAAAGCGCAATAAGAATGTAAAAAACAGTCATTTCAAATGGGTGATAATCGATTGAAAGTCTAATTTAATTAAAAACTCAAATTACGCTTGATTTTGAACCTGTTGTTTTCCTTTTTTCAGTTCAATTACAGTGATTTCAGGCCAAATCCCTACCCTTCCTGGATAAGCTAAAAAGCCAAAACCTCTATTAACATTGATGAATTGTTCTTTTTCTTGATAAACCCCAGCCCAATATTTGTAGCGCCACTGCACAGGACTCCATTTTATCCAACCAGGAATTTCAATTCCAAACTGCATACCATGGGTGTGACCGCTCAAGGTTAAATGGTATTTTTTAGCATCGTCTACCACTTGTTGCTGCCAATGCGACGGATCGTGACTCATTAAAATCTTAAACTCATCCACGCTCAGTCCGTCACTTGCTTTCGATAAATCGCCGGCTTTCTTAAATCCTCCAGCACCCCAGTTTTCAACACCAACTAAAGCTAGCTTCGAATTCCCCTTTTCAATATATCGATGTTCATTGAGCAATAAATTGAAGCCTATCTCCTTTTGAAGATTTTTCAGTTCTTGTAAATTTTCTTGCTTTGCTTTTTCAGAGGGCCATTGAACATAATCTCCATAATCGTGATTTCCAAGAACGGAATACACTCCGTCTGTTGCTTTGAGTTTTGAAAAAATAGATTTCCACGGATCCATTTCGCTGGCCTTATTGTTGACTAAATCTCCCGTAAAGAGCATCAAATCACTTTTCTGTTCGTTTATTAAATCTACCGCATATTCAATCTTTTCACGATTGTCAAAACTTCCCGAATGTATATCTGAGATTTGCGTAATTCGATAGCCGTCAAAATCATCCGGTAAATCCGGGAAAAAAAGTTGGTACTTTAAAACCTTGTAGTTGTAGCGTCCTTTGTACATTCCATAGAGCATCCCTGCAAATGGTAAGGCTGCTATACCTAAAGCAATTTGTGAAATAAACTTTCTACGAGACGGAATCCCCGAACCCGAAGAAGAACCAAACATTTTTCGGCCAAAGCCAATAGCCATCCTCACAATATCCTCCCCAAACATAAAAAAAACTAAAACCAAAGAAGGCACTATCATGGTCATCATAAGGCCAATAGCATAATTTCGTCCAGGATTCAAGTTTCCATCTTCATTTCCTGTTGAAAACTGATAAAACACATTTGCAATCACCAAAATATTAATCAACCAAAATCCCCAAATGAGAAAAGTGTTTTTAGACAAAGTACGAATCGCTTGAGAAGCATACCATTGTATAAGTAGGAAAATGATGATGAAAATTATCTGTCGCATAGCTAAAAGATCAAAAATAAATGGAAGTTATATAAAGCCGAATTTAAATCGGTGAATGGTTTAAATCTAGCTGTAAGTCAAGTCTATTTATCGCAAACCCAACTTGGATTCCATAGTCCAACGAATGACAGCCACTTTTTGTTTAGCCAACTCCACTTTAGAACCTGTGAAATAAGTGTCTAAGGTTTGTTCAAAATGTTTGACCCAGTAATCGAAATGTTCCAATTCCAGTGGCATATTCAAATGTTTCTCAATCACATTCCCTTTATATCCCGAGATATCCAAAAGCAAAAAAGACCAAAAAGCGACCATACGAGGTTGGTGCTCATCCATATTAAAATGGACAAAGAATGGTTGAAGATTCTCATCTTTCAACACCTCTCCATAAA